>NZ_CP079199.1:487500-787500 GCF_024758565.1 Mesomycoplasma ovipneumoniae | reverse complement strand
ATAGGATAATTTGAGTTTTTTTGCCAATAAGCAAATCTTGGTTTTTGATTTATATCATTTTCAATTTTGAATTCAGGGAAATTTTTTTTGAAAAAATTGACACTATCTTTGTCAATTTCAAAAAAAATTCAACCTTTATC
The DNA here is from genome assembly GCF_024758565.1 of Mesomycoplasma ovipneumoniae. Taxonomy (NCBI): domain Bacteria; kingdom Bacillati; phylum Mycoplasmatota; order Mycoplasmoidales; family Metamycoplasmataceae; genus Mesomycoplasma; species Mesomycoplasma ovipneumoniae. The sequence continues at coordinate 787,360 of NZ_CP079199.1, read as the reverse complement.
ATTAAGAAAATTATCGATTTGTTCCATTATTTTTTGATAAAATGAAAAAGGTTCGGGTTCAGAAAATAATGCAGCTTCAGGTTCAAAATTAATAACTGACTCATCAAGTTTTTGCCTTTTGAGATAAGGAGGATTTGAGACAATAATATCAAATTTTTGGCCAATAATATTGCTAAAAAGGTCAGATTTTACAACTTTTACATCTAAATTGTTGTATTTTGCATTTAATTTTGTTTGCAAAATCGCCTCATCACTAATATCAACCAGAGTAATTTTTGCGCCGCTAAATTTGGCAAGAGCAAGGCCAATAAATCCTGAACCACAACATAAATCAAGAACAAAACTATCTTTTTTTATTACTTTTTTGACTTTTTGCAGTAATTCTTGTGTTTCATAACGGGGAATAAAAACTTTTTGGTCTAAAAAAATTCGAACATTTTCCATTTCAATAAATCCGATGATTTTTTGGACTGGATAGTTCATTTCTAACTTTAAAAGTTCAAGTTTGGAAACTTCTAAGGGCAAATTATAACGTTGTTTTTCCTTTAAAAGTTCCAATTTTCTACTATTTATCTCCATAGCTTTGCAAGATTAACTCAGCTCTTTCTTGAGATAATAAGGCTTCAATTATTGGATTTAGACTTCCTTGGATGACCGGTTTTAAAGAACAAGAAAATCCTATTCGATGGTCGGTCAGCCTATCTTGAGGGTAGTTATAAGTTCTAATTTTTTCAGAACGAGCCCCTGATCCGGCAAGTTTGCGAAAATTAGCTTGTGTTTCAAGTCTTTTTTGAACTTCAAGGTTATAAATTTTTGACCTCAGAATTCCCATCGCTATTTCTTTGTTGCCAATTTGGGATCTTTCATCTTGAGAAGTTACAACAATTCCGGTGGGAATATGAGTAATTCTAACTGCCGAATCGGTCGTATTTACAGACTGACCGCCGGCTCCTGAGGATCGATAAGTATCAATTTTAAGATCAGAAGGGTTAATTTCGACTTCAATTTTGTTGTCAATTTTTGGCATCACGGTAACTGTGGCAGTTGAGGTGTGAATTCTGCCCATTGTTTCGGTCTCAGGAACCCGTTGAACACGGTGGACACCTGATTCAAATTTAAGTTTTGAGTATATATTTTGACCAGAAATTTGAAAAAAAATCTGTGAAAAACCGCCAGCAAGTGCAAGCGATGAGCTAAGAATTTTAACTTTTGCTCTTTGGGAATCAGCTCATTTTTGGTACATTCGAAAAAGATCGCCAACAAAAATATTAGCCTCGTCACCCCCAGCAGCGCCGCGGATTTCAACAATTACGTCTTTATCGTCATTTTCATCTTTTGGAAGCATTAAAATTAAGAGTTTTTCTTCGAGTGCTTCAATATTTTTATTAGCACTTGCAATTTCAGATTTTGCTAAATGTTGTAATTCTGGATCTTTTTCTTGACTAAGAAGTGTTTTTGCTTCTTCAAGTGTTTGCTGATTTTTTAAAAGTAAATCAAATGTCAAAGAAATTTCTTCAATTGAAGAAATTTCTTTTGCTATTTCTAAATATTTTTTTTGATTATTAATTATTTCATCAGTTAACAAAAGCTGACTTAAATCTTGATATTTTTTATGAATTTTTTCTAAAGAGTCTAAAAATTTTTTTTCCATTTTTACTTCAACCTGTGTTTTTATTTTTAAAATTTTAATTTTTTTATAAATTTTAAAAATAAAAGTTAAACATCAGGGGTTGTTTGGGAATTTTGACCGTTAGAAAATTTAAGCCAACGCGCTGAGTGAGCAAGTCTTTCAATTTGGGCTGGATCTTCAAGGGAAAAAACTTTTTCTGAAGTTTGATCCAAATCAGTTTGAACATCCTTTGTTTGCGCAAGCCATTTTGCTAAAACTGTTGGATTATTGTCAATTTTTACACCAATTGGGTCAAATTGACCAATTCCTTTAACAAGAGGATTTCTCCCTGGTACGGTTTGAGGGAAATATCCACCCCAAAAAATACCGATAACTTGGTTATATTCATTTACAACGAGCGAACCAGACATTCCTCGACCACCACGAAGTCCAGGAAGTGAAATTGAAGTTGCACCTTGGAAAGATTTAGGAGAATTATCCTGTTTGAACTGGTTGTCTTTTTTTAGCTCATCAATTGTAACAAATGAATTTTTATTATCAGTAATTCAGGTATATCCGCCTAAAAAACCACCTAAATAAGCATGCAGTGGTAAGGCTGATTCAATTTTTGAGGTCTTAAGTTGAGTTCCTTTTGTAAAAGTAGGAAGAAATTTATCTGTTACTAAAACATCAAGTGGAGCTTCGTTGTAATGTCGAACAGCATCGGGAACATTTTTTATATATGAATCTCTGCCCAAAAAGGTACGATCTAAAAAAGGAATTCCAAAATTAAATGGATTGTTTTTATGTTCATCTTCAGGAAAAGTTACTTCAATTATTGCAATATCACGAAATTTTCCTCGATCGGGCATATCTAGGCCAATAGGATTAATTTTTAAATTATTCCAGAATTTTTTTGACTCAGAGTTTATATACTGAAATCCTTCAGGGGGTAAAAAATCTCTGTTGGCTTCAGTTTTTGAAATTCGATCAAAACGGCGAAATAAATTAGTATCATCAAAACTAATATCATCTAATCTTTCCAAATTTCCGTCGAGTAAATAGGAAAATGAATAAATTTGATCCGGTTTGTTAATTAAATCTGAAATAACATGTAAATTTGTGGCTAGATAATAAGTGTTGGTAGGTAAAAATTTTCCTTCATTATTAGGGTCAGGTTTTAATTTTCGATCAAAAACTCAAGCTGTCCCTGAGGTAATTCGGGTTGTATTTGAATTAGTTCTTGGGTCAAAAGCATTTGAGCGCAATTGAATTACCATTGATCTTGAACGCAATGAGTCATTAATTATATTTTTTCCAAGTACTTTTGTGCCAAAATCTTCAACAATGTTTTTGCTTTCTCTAGTGTTAGTAAATTTTACGTTAATTTGGTAATAGTCTTGAACTGAATTACCAAAGTAAAATGAAACTCCTGTCTCAGAAATTTTAAATTCAGCTAATGAACCAAAACTATAATTTAATTGTTCAAAATTACTTAATTCTCCAGTACTTTTAAAAAGTGTCGCTTCTGATAGTGTTTTTTTAACTGCTTGACCAAAAAGTGGCCACAAAAGTGCATCACCTGAGGAGTTTAAACTTTGAGAAATATTTTTTAATTTTTCTGAAATATTTGCTGTAGTTGGTAATTTATATCAAGAATCAATAAAGTCAAAATTTATTTGACTTGTAAATTCACTTGAGGCAAAAATCTTATCATATGAGTTAAATCCGTCAACTTTAATAATTTGACCAGGACTTGTTGGGCCTGAGGTTAAATCGTTTTCTTTTGGACTTAAAATTAGGTAAAATTCACCATTTTGGTCATTTGAAAGTGAGGGAACTTTTTTAATATCATACTTTTTGTGATCTAAACCACCAAAATCGATATATTTAGATAATTCCTCACCTGAATTTTCGGTGGAATTTATTAAAAAAGATGGCAAAAAGTTAGAATACTCGTCTCTAAGTTTGAAACTTTTAATTTCAGTTAATTTTTTTAGATTTTGGTGTTGCTTAACTTTTAATTTTACAATTTTTGAGACATAATTATGGTATTGATCATGATAAATTGACAAAACAACATCGACAGTTCCGTTTTGGGAATCATATGAGTCTTTTAAAATTGTTGCTTTTAAATAATAGAAATTTTTAACCTTTAAACGGTAAGGATTTTTGGCAATATCTTGAATACTTGGGACTGATTGTGGTTGATCTGGAACATCAAATTCATCGGAATTTCTAAGTTTATCTACGTCCATTTTTTCAAAATTTGACGGTAAATTTATATACTCCCAAATATCTGAGTCAGATTTTAGTGAGTTAATATCAAAAGTGCTTTGATTTTTTAATTCTAAGGTTTCTATTTTTTCAAAAGCGGTATTAATTCTTTCTTTATAAGCATAAATTCCGGTTTGATCAGTTTCAAAGCCGGTAATAACAAACTCTTTTGATTGAACCAAAGTTTTTGTGTCTTTATTATAAGAGTCAACCTTAACTTTAATTGAACCGTAAAAATCATTAGCAGAATTTGTAAGTGGGGTAATTTTTAATTCAAATTTTGCATTTAAGTCAAGATTATCAACACCTGGGATAAAAGTTCAAATAATTGCTGAATCTAAAAATGAACTTCTACTATTTATCGCACGGCGAGATATTCTGCTTGAATCATCATCTAAATCTAAGGTTGAATACTGTTTTAAAAAATCAGATGCCTTAAGTTTGCTACCTAAAGCCACTCTACCTATAATTATTGAATCTAAAGGCTTGGTTTGATCAAGTTCTTGATCTCAAGGGTTTGCCTGGCCAATTTCGAGAGTTCGCTGGACAATATCTCTGACCGCACCAAGCGGTGTGCAAGAAGCGATAAAAAATGTAGTTGAAATTCCAACTATTGGGAGAATTTTTGTTAGTATTTTTTTTAAAGATTTATTTTGTTTTTTTGCCATGATTGATATAATTATAATATAATTATCGTTAAAACAATAAATTTTAATAACTTTTTAAGGCTCATTGGTGGAATGGTAGACACGGCAGACTCAAAACCTGCTGCAGCAATGCGTATCGGTTCGAGTCCGATATGAGCCACCAAATATAATATACCCTTATTGTTTTTTATAATTAAAAAAATTAAAGAAATGCGCTCCAAATTGGAGTGCTTTTCTTTAATTTGAAGTGTTTGACTTTGAAAACTAAAGATTTTTCATAACGTCTTTGTAAATAATATCGATAATTTGAACTGATTTTGCAAATTCCTAAGTTTGGCAGTTTGGATGGCAAAAATTCACTTTTTAGTCAATATAAATATGCAAAAATAGCCGTAAATGCTTGTTTTTTGATGCTAAAATCCTAATTTTTACTATTTTGAAATTAACCTTTTGCAAAAAATTTTTAAAAAAATGCTTGGTTTAAAAAAAATTTAGGTTATAATTACTTTCACTTAAGAATGAATTAATAAATTTTGATAGTGAATTAAGGGGGAATTAGTTATGTTTTTGCCATAAAAAATCAGAAAATGCGAATTTTCCATTATGTTTTTAATATAATGGAATGCCTTAAATTTAACCGTTTAGAAATCTACAAATTTATGGCTTTTAGTTATTGTTCTTTCAAAACTTCACATTTTGTTTTTTAGGCTCAATGTAAGTAAAAACGAGTTTTCTATTTACATTGAGTTTAAATAGTAGTTGTATTTTTTATGATTTTTGTTGTTTATTCATCAATTGATTTTTGCCAGTGTTTTAACTAAAAAAGGTAGTTTAGACATTTTATAATTTTGCTTTTTTAGTTTGCTTTATTATTAATAAGTAGATTTTTCTTTCGTGATTGTTAGATTTAAAATTCAGTGTTTTTGCTTTGATAGTTATTTTTCCCTGAGTTAGCAAAAAAGTTAAAAAAGTGCCTAAAACCAGACACTTTTTTAAGATTATCTCATCAAACTGGGAAACTCGGGAAAAATTAAAGAAAAGCACTCCAATTTGGAGCACCTTTCTTTAAATTTGAAGTGTGTGACTTTGAAAACTAAAGATTTTTCATAGCGTCTTTGTAAATAGTATCGACAATTTCGACTGATTTTGCGAATTTTTCTTTTTCTTTATCATTGAGCGTAATTTCAATGATTTTCTCAATACCATTTGCACCAAGGACAGCTGGAACTCCAATATTTACGCCATCGAACCCGTACTGACCACGTAAATTCGCACCGACAATAAGAATATTTTTTGAGTCTTGGATAATGTTGCTAACAATTCGGGCTAATGCAGCACCAATTCCGTAAAATGTCGCTCTTTTTCTGTTAATTATTTCATAAGCACGACGTGAAACTGGATATTCGAGCTCTTTCTCGTAATTTGAACTATTAATTCCGGTTAGTTCTGAAAAATGACAAAAACATTCACCTGCAATTTTAATATTAGAATAGGCAACAAAAGATGAATCACCATGCTCACCCATTACGTAAGCCTGAACTGAATTTGGGGCAATTTTTGCTCTTTTTGCAATTTCAAATTGAAGTCTTGCAGTGTCAAGTATTGTTCCTGTTCCGATAACTTTTTGGTCAGAAAATCCTGAGGCATCACGATAAGCGCGAGTAATAACATCAACAGGGTTTGAAGCAATAACGGTAATTCCGCTAAAGCCACTTTCTTTAACTTTAAAAGCAATATCACGGATAATTCGAATATTATCAGCAACTAATTCAAGTCGAGTTTCACCTGGTTTTTGAGGTCTTCCTGCTGTAATTAAAATAAAATCTGCATCTTTTAGATCGCTATAGTCATAACGGCGAACTGAAAAAGGACGCAAAAGTGAAGCGGAAGCATCCTCAAAATCAAATGCATTTCCTTCTGCAAAATCAGGGTTTATATCGATAATTCCGTATTCAGATGCAAGACCTTGATTCATTGCTGCATAAAGAAATGAATTTCCAACGTTTCCTGCGCCGATTAGAACGATTTTGATTGGCTTCATATTGTATCTCCTAGTTTTTACTATATTGGTTATAACAAAAATATTAAATATCTTTGTTATGTCTAAAATTTTAATACATTTTTAAATAAAAACAAGCAAAAATATACTTTTACTTGTTTTTTTTAAATTAATTTAAAAAAATGAAATTTTTTTTATAATTGAATACTTTAATTTCTGAAAGTTTACCATGAGTTTCGCAGTTTGACGGCAAAATTCACTTTTTAGCAAATCTAAATAGCAAAAATACCCGTAAATCCGGGTATTTTGATCTAAAATCTTAATTTTTATTATTGTTAATTTAATCTTTTGCAAAAAAATGCTTGGAGCAAAATAAAATTATGTTATAATTACTCTCACTAAGAATAAATTAATAAATTTTGATATAGAATTAAGGGGGAATTAGTTATGTTTTTTGCATGATAAAATCAGAAAATGCGAATTATCCATTATATTTTTAAATATGATGGAGTGCCTTAAATTTACCGTTTAGAAATTTACAAATTTAGGGCTTTTAATTATTGTTCTTTCAAAACTTCACATATTTTTTTAGGCTCAATGTAAGTAAAAACGAGTTTTCTATTTACATTGAGTTTAAATAGTAGTTGTATTTTTTATGATTTTTGTTAATTTGTCCATAAATTGATTTTTGCCAGTGTTTTAAAATAGGTAATTAACTTTTGCCAAAAAAGTTAAAAAACCACACAAAACTAAACCAGGACACTTTTTAAGATTATCTTATCAAACTGGGAAACTCGGGATATTAAATATCAGTGTTATACTTAAAATTTTAATACATTTTTAAATAAAAAAGCAAGCAAAAATATACTTTTACTTGCTTTTTTAAATTAATTTAAAAAAATGAAATTTTTTTACAATTGAATTCGTTTAATATCTGAAAGTTTACGGATTCTTAACAATTTTTTATAGCTTGGATGAGGCTCTTTTAATAAAGCAAGACCGATTGCCGAAGCTAATGAAAAAATTATAATTAAAATATAAGCACCTAAGGCATATCCATCAACATTTCCGGTAACTGTTTTTGTATCCACCCCTGGAGGCGTATTAACCAACGAAGTTATTATTGTTGCTAATGTAAAGGCTGTATAACCAAGTCCCCAAATAAGTCCAAATTGGAATCCGACTCTTTTAGGATTTGCGCCTGGATATTCATGAGGTAAATTAAGCATTACTCCTTGAATTCCCCAGAGACAAATTCCCATTAAGAGACCAAAAATTAAAAATAATCAAGTTCAACCATCAGTATAAGTTTTTGCACTTAGAGGGTCTTTTCCTACTTTTGTAACAAAAACAACGGTAGCAAGAACATAAAAAAGAACACCTAAAGAAATAACTGTTGTTATATATTTACGTCTTTGAAGTTGATATTTTGAAAACAATCCAATTGTAAATGGGCCAACAAACATTCCTGATAAGAAAACAATTAGGAAAACTGAGATTTTTTGGTTAAAAGTTGTTCCGGCAGCATCACCAACTAGACGAGCAAAAATTGGCTTAGAGAATGTAAAGGGGAAAACAACTGCAATAAGTCATGAACCATAAACAATTGTTCAATATCAAGTATCTTTTTGTTTAAAAAAGCTTGATAAAGTTAGTTTTTCTTGTTTAGGTTGTTTTGCTAAAGCAGAAGGATATAGGTCAAATTTTGTTCCTAAAATTATGTAGCCAATTAAAGGAATAAGTGTTAAAAGTCCAATTACCAAGAAAATTGTTTGTCAATGAGAGCGAACAGAATCTTGAATTTCGCCAGTCATTATAAAAGGAATAAGTGTTATTATTGTTCCAATTGGGTAAAAAAACGGTGAAAACTGTGAAATTACCGCTTTTTGACGTGAATTTAAATAGTTTGAAACAACTGGTTGAATTAAAACAATTTGCATTGTTCCACCAATTGCAAAAATAGTTCTTAAAATTATGAACCCTGCATAAGTTGGTGAATAAGGCGCTGCTATTCCAAAAAGCATGAAAATGAGCGACAATACAACAGTATACTTATGCGAAATTTTTACAATAAATCAACCAACTAGAATCGATCCAATTCCACGACCGATTGTAATTCCTCAGTTAACTGCTTGATTAACTACAGTTCCAGGCGCGGCACTAGCATCTGGGAAAAAATGTCCTAAATATCCACTTTCACCAGCTTTTCCGTTGAGTCCAGCTGATGCAAATCCTCAATTTATGACAAAAATCATATAAGCAAAAACAATTAATGCTCATAGAATTAACCCGGCACTAAAAGTTAATTTTTTTTCTTTTATGTTTTTTTGAGCAAATTTTAAAATAAAATTATCATTCATACAATTTAGTTCCTAAATTTTAAAAATGTATTAAGAGTTAATAACTCTTCTTAGAATTATATAGCAAAAATTTAAAAAAATATCAAACTGGAACTTTTTTGTCGAAAATTTAAAAAAATTTCAATTTTTAATTCATTATTAAAAATAAACAGCCAAAATTTTTTAATAATCTTAATTATGACTATTAAAAAATTTTGGCTGAATTTAAAAAGTGCTAGTAAAAATGTCTCAACTAAAAACAAAAATTAATTAAATAGTGAAAAATTTAATTAATTTTTGTTGCATCAAAACGGTCCGTTGTTTGTAAGATTTTAGTTGCTGAATACCAAAAACCAACGTTTGCTTTTGCAATTTCTTCCAAGATAGCATTTTTTTCAATTATGTAAATGATTGTTTCAACTCTTCATTGTTTTTGACCAGTATATCCAGAAACACCTTCTCAAATGTTATATGAGTGCCAATATTTTATTGATTTAAGGTGTTCAACAATTTTTTCGGGGTGATTAGTATAAATTTGTAAAAGAATTTTTCCGTATTTTGGATAAATTCGGCTAACAATTGACGAACTTACAATTAAATAAAGAAAAACAGATGCTAATTTTTGACCAAAAAGTTGTCCATCAACTTGTGAAGGTTCAAGAAAATAAAGAATAATAATTGAAAAAAGTCCAAAAAATATCGAAATACTAAACATTATTTTGCCTATAGGTTTGCGATATTTTAGTGCAATATAATAAGTTATATAATCAGTTCCCCCACAAGAACCACCGAATTTTCATGCAATTCCGATAGCTCAACCAGACAAAATGGAACCAATTATTGTATAATAGAAAATAGTCCAAGAACCTTCTTGGTTTGGAATTAAGATATTGTTAATTAAAAATGTTCTTATTGGGGTATCTAAAGAAAAAACCTGGTTTCAAACAATTTGGAAAAAAAGTCAAATAAAGGTAAGATAACTAAAACTTTTGTTCGGAACTTTAACAAGAATAAAAATTATTAAAGGAATATTAATAACAAAATAAATTATTGCAAAACTTCAGCCAATATTTACCTCATATTGAGAATTAATTATTATTATAGTAAGCGCTGGAATTGCCGATACACCTGTTGGGACAGTTCTTGCGACTCCTAAGAAAAAAATAACACCTAATGTAAATAATAATGCTGAAAAAGCCATCATTATGATTGAAAGGGTTCGCTTTTTTCAGAAATTTTTCAGGTTTATTTTGCTTTGATTATGATAAAAAATTTCACGTTCTGCACGTAAAACAAGTTGATTTTTTAAGCATTTAGCTAAATTATGGTTTTTCTGATTAGAACAAGAACAATGAACATTGCTTGATTTATTAGATTGCCGAGAAGACATAGTGTTTTTTTACCTTTTCAAATATAAAAAAGACCACTAAACACAATACTTCTCGATATGGCTGCTATATTTCTATCCTGACCAGGTTACAAGGTTATTATTTTAGTGGCGAATAACATTATATCACTTTTTATTTTTTTTGAAATAAAAAGTTAAAAAAAATTTTTTATTTTATAATTAATTTTAAATAAGCAAAAAATTTATTTTAAATACACATTTAAATACACAAAAAATCACAAAGGAGATCAGAAAATGTCTAATTCAGTTTGACCATACCCTTTTATTATTAATCAAAGCCCATACAACAAAATTAATATTGTTTTTTGCCATGGTTTTAACTCAAGCCATAATGTTTTTAGCACTGTAATTGAGTCTATTAGCAAAAAAATTGGCGTAAATTTTTATGCCTACACACTCCCAGGAAATAATTTAACTCCCGCAAAAGAAGAGCAACTTTATGTAGATTATTATGCAGATTTGACAGTTGAATTTATTAAAAAATTAAACCTTAAAAACGTTGTTTTGGTTGGCCACTCAATGGGAGGTGGATATGGCGCTTTAGTTTATAAAAGAATTCCTGAATTAATTTCAAAAATAGTTTTCATTGGTCCAATGAATAAAGCTAATTTACCATTAAAAGATTTTTTTTACGAGAAATTCTTCCCAAAAACACCTGAAGAAATGTTAGAATTTTTGCCAATTTATGAATATGATAAAGATAAATATAAAAATCCTAAATATATAGAATGAGCAAAAGCCACCTTTAATTACGAATATTTTAATAATCACAATATTGTAACCCTTAGTAAAAATTTACTAAAAAATAATATGATGGATCAAATTGAGGACGGAATTAAATCAATAAAATGTCCAACACTTCTTGTTTTAGGTGAAAAAGATGGAATTGTTCTACAACAAGAAACTAAGTCATATTTTGAAAGTCTAATACCGCACGTCCAAACCGAAATCATACCAAAAACTGGGCATTTGATTTATACAGAAAATCCTGAATATTTTAATAAAGTTTTTATTGATTTCATAAAAAAATAGTTAATTTTTGGTAAATCAGTTTAAATTCTTAAACAAAAAAAGGTGATTTTCACCTTTTTTTGTTTAACTGTTTTTAAATTATTGCAAACTTTTTTCCACTAAAAGTTGTAATTTTGCATTTAATTTTTTAGCGGCTTTAGAAGTTTTAAGTCTTCGTGCTTCTCGCCTTTTTTGCATTTGAAGTTTTCTAATTTTACGCATTTTATACCTTCTCTAAATTAATTTTGATTAATTTTGTTAATTTTTTGAGCTAATTCGGCTGTTCTTTCAACTGAGGCTGAGACTACTTCGGTTATATCGTGAGCTTGAATTTTTCCATCTAAATAACCAATTGCAAGTCCTGATTTTCTTTCATCAATTAACTCAATTGCTTTCATTGCCATCTTAGTTGCTAATATTCGGTCAAATGCCGAAGGTCTTCCGCCTCTTTGAATATGTCCAACTTCAAAAGCTCTTGTTGTTATATTAGTTATTTTTTCAATTTGAGCAGCAAATTCTTTTAAATTTGGTAAAACATACTCTAATACTGTAATAATAACGCTTGGCTTACCTTTTTTAAATTGCTCAAGAACAATTTCTGATGCTTCTTGTGCACTTAGAGGATTTGTATTAGTAATAACAATTTCACTTCCGGTTGCAATTGCTGAATACAAAGCTAAATCTGGACAATGACGCCCCATGACTTCAACAACAAAACAACGTCGATGGGAATTAGCAGTATCTCTTAATTTGTCAACACTTTCTACAATTGTATTTAAAGCTGAATCAAATCCAATTGTATAATCAGTAAATTGAATATCATTATCAATTGTTCCTGGTAGAGCAATTACTTTGATTCCTTGCAAATGAAGTTTATAACCACCTTTGTAAGTTCCATCTCCTCCAATAACAATTAAAGAAGAAATACCCATATCTGTTAAGATTTTTGCGGCTTTTTTTTGAATTTCTTCCTCTTTAAATTCCGGAAAACGGGTAGAACCAATTGCTGTGCCACCAAAACTAGAGATACCGTTATACGGAAATTCAGAGGCTAATATAATATTTTTATTCAAAATTCCAAGGTAGCCTTCTAAAATTAAATATGGTTCAAATCCTGAATTAAGTGCGGCCTTAACAAGAGCACTTATAGCAGAATTCATTCCTGGTGAGTCGCCACCAGAAGTTAAAATTGCTATTTTTTTTGACATTTTAAGCCTTTTTAATGAAAAATTATAAAAAAATGGACAAATAAATTTGAAATGGTACGCCCTAGAGGATTTGAACCTCTGACCCAATGATTAAAAGTCATTTGCTCTACCTGCTGAGCTAAGGGCGCTTTTGGTGCTCGAAACTGGACTCGAACCAGCACGGGATTACTCCCAAGGGATTTTAAGTCCCTTGTGTCTACCATTCCACCACTCGAGCACTAATGGTTTGTTCAGTTAAAAGCATATAACATTATATCATAAAAAAAGAAAAAAAGTTTTTTTTTAATATTTTTTTTAATTTGCTTAACGAACTACCTAATTAAAATTAGTTATATTTGGATTTTTTCCTAAAAAAAGTAAAAAAATCGCTTTTTTCACTGTTTTAAAAAAATATAGATAAAAACAGTAAATTTATATTATAATGCATAAACTCAAAAAAAATATTAAAATTTTGCTTTTTTTCAAATTAACTTGGATTTTGCCTGTTTTTTTATTTGTAAGTTGCTTTAAAATTAATATAAACTCGATCCATTCACAAAACAATGGGAAACTAAAAAGTAGCACAGATAAATTAAAACCCTTTGTTTTTGAGACAATTATGAAAGGGTTGCCAAAAAATCAAGCAAAACCAACGACAAAATTTAGCGGGATTTTAGATCAAAGCAAAATTGAAGAGCTAAAAATTGGGCAAATTGATGAAAAAGCGTATTTTGGTCTTGAAGAAATTCTAGTTCAATTTTTTAATACATTTAATAGTGACATGGATTTTAGCCAAAAAAAGGTTCTTTTTCTTAGTTTAAAAGAAAAAATTAAAAATATTGACCTAACTTTAGATCTTGGCGCAAATGATGATGGCCAATATTTTGACGAAAATTTAGGCCTTATTAATATAACAGACTTAAATATTAATAATTTAGATGATCAAAAATTTTACGAAGAACAAATAAGCATATATAAATCAAAAAGTTTAGATGAATTTTTAAAAAATAAGGAAAAACATCTTTTTATCGAAGAAAAACTAATAGCTGAAAAAAGACAATGAAACCCGGCAGTCAAATTAATTTTTCACATAAATATTGCTAGATTTTACTTATATTTTATTAAATTAAGCCAAGAGCTTACGAGAAATATTATTATTTTAATCATTGATTTTGCTATAAAATTAGATGACTCAAAAAAAGAAGAAAGTAAAATAAGTCAGCAAATTAATGAGCTTTTTGAACAAAAAGAAAACTTAAAAATCAAATCCGAAAAGGAGCAGGAAAAAAATAAACCCGCAAAAAGTGATTCTTCCACATTAGTCCAAAAAATTGACCAAGAAATTAAAGCACTTAAAGAAAAACTAAAAACTGTTAAAGAAAATAATTTTTTAACTTTGAAATCATTGGTCAAAGAAATGAATCAATTTTTAAAAGAGTTTTTTGACCCTAAAATTCACTATTCGATGAATTCTGAATATGTTTTTCAAAATGAACCCCAACTTTATATAAATAACCAGTTAGCTTATGGTAAATTTTTCCAATTCTTTACAGAAAATTTAAAAGATAAATATGATGAATTTAGGATAGATTCGCCTTTTTCAATTATGGGAGAAGACAAGACAAATTTAGTGAAAAAATATATTTTGCCATTGATTAAAGATTAAAAAAAGCTTTAAATTTATAGAACTTTTTGAAAAATATGATATAATATCATCCAACTTCAAGAAGGGGAAAATATGGCAACAAGAACGCTTGAAAAGAACAAGTCTCAGAAAATCACCTTTTTTGGTGCTCTTTTAATCGTTCTTGGTGCAAGTATAGGTGCAGGAATTTTTTTCAAATCCAAGGCCGTTATTGAAAACTCAGGTTATAATCTTGGGCTTGCAATTGGAAGTTGAATTTTTGCTTGTTTTGCAATTGTTGCCATGGCAATTGCATTAATTGAAATTTCATCTGCGACAAAAAAATCAAATTTATCTGTTATTATTTGAAATAAACTATTTAATTCTGAGAGTTTTTTTCAAATTTCAAAAAATTTCATAATTTATTTATATTTACCCTTTACTTATTTTGTTCTTCCTGTTTATTTTATGCAAATTTTGCAAGATGCAATTGCAGCTTTTGGTCTTAAATCATCTAGCGATTGAAATATAAAATTTGACTGAGTAATTGTTTTGGTTGCTTCAATTGTTATTATTATTTACTTTTTTATAATTAGTCTAAACACAAAAATCGCTGAATTTCATAATAAAATTATTTTAATTGCAAAATTTATCCCTATTTTTGTGACAGTTATTGTCGGATTTATTTTATATTTTCAAGGTGGTTCAAACAAACTTCTTCCTCAACCTGAATTTGAAAGTATTGAAAAAATAAAAACTCAAGGAGTTTCAATTTCCTCAAGTTTACCTGGTGTTGGTGTTTTAATTTCAATGGCTGGAATATTTTTTGCATATGAAGGATTTTTTACTGCCGCTGGTTTGCAATCAGAAATGAAAGAACCTAAAAAAACACCAATTGCTATTCTTTTAGGAATTGGAATCACGACAATAATATATCTTTTTATTGCAATTGCAACTTCAATTGTTGGCGATGGTTCAATTTCCTCATTTATTAATATTGCAAAAGATGAATTAAATTGGTCGCCACTTACAATTAAATTAATTTTAGGGACAACTTTTTTACTAATTGGAATTAGTCTTCTTGGAATTATCAATGTTTTTACATTGTGAGGACCGCGCGCACTTGAAGAATTAATTTCCAAAAATGAGTTTTTTTTGCTCAAAAGGTGAAAAAAACATCTAAATTTAAATAAACCTGTTGTTTCAACTTATTTTTTAACTATTTTTTCAGTCTTGTGTCTAATTATTTTTACACTTATTGGTGTTTTTGGCTTTGATGATCAAGAATACGGGACTTATGGTCAAAAATTAAATAATTTATATTCATTTGCTGATATTACTGGAAATTGATCGGCCTTAATTAGTTTTTTACTAATTGCTGCTGCTATTTATGGTTGTATTAAAAATCGAAAAACAAAAAAAATTACTGTCGAAAAACAAAAATACTTCCTGTTTTTTGGTTATATTTCCGTAATTTGCATTTCTTTAATCTTATTGTTCGCAGTTGTCGTACCGATTATCGATCTTTTTACAATTTTGATTTATCAACCTGAGATTGAAAATTTTAATTTAATTCTAAAAACTAGAATTACAAAAATTATTGTTCTTATTTTATTTATAATTGTGCCTGTTTTTCCGGTATTTTGAACCTATTTAACAAAAAAAATAAAAAAAACTGTTAAAAAAAGTAAATTATAAATATAATATAAGAAAGTTATGAAAATTAACTTAGAAAATTTTATTCGCACAGTTGAAAACTTCCCAAAAAAAGGGATTAGTTTTAAAGACATTTCGCCATTACTTGCCAATGGTAAAGCTTTAAATTATGCAATTGTTGAAATGGCATCGCTTGCTAAGGATGTTGATATAATTGTTGGGCCAGATGCTCGAGGTTTTTTATTCGGAACACCAACAGCCGCTTTTCTTTCAAAACCATTCATAATGGTTAGAAAAGCCGGAAAATTGCCAGGTGATGTCGAAGAATTTGCCTATGATTTAGAATATGGATCTGCAATTTTAGAAGTTCAAACCGGAATGATCAAACCAGGCCAAAAAGTGGCTATTATTGATGATGTGCTCGCAACTGGAGGAACCGTGAATGCCATCACAAAAATGATCGAAAATGCCGGAGCTATTGTTTCAAAAATTATTTTTTTAATTGAGCTCGAACAATTAGAAGGTCGAAAAAAATTAGAAAATTATGAGGTGACTTCACTCATTAAAATAAAGTAATTTTTAGACTTAAAAAATTAAGTAACAAAATTTTCAAATTTTGTTATAATGTTTATTGTAAGCTCAAATTAAAAAATTTTTTTTGTTTTTTTTGAGTTTATAATTTAAAATGTTAAAAAATTATAAAAAAAGGAGATTCATGGAAAAATTTCGTTATGTCAAACCTGATCTAATTATGGACAAAGACCATGAAATGGTTAGGTTTCTCGATATTGATGGAAATCTCTTAACTTCGACTGTTTTTGGCCAAATTGATGAGAAAAAAGATATTAGATTATCTGCTGATCAAATCAAAAAAGCCTATGAGTTTATGGTTTTATCACGTCAACAAGACGTTTATATGACCCAACTTCAACGTCAAGGTCGAATGTTAACTTTTGCCCCTAACTTTGGTGAAGAAGCTCTTCAAGTTGCTTCAGGAATGGCGCTTACAAAGGATGACTGATTCGTTCCTGCTTTCCGTTCAAATGCGACAATGTTATATCTTGGTGTACCAATGATAAATCAAATGCAATACTGAAACGGAAGTGAAAAAGGAAACGTGATTCCTAAAGGTGTTAATGTTTTACCAATTAACATTCCAATTGGAACTCAATTTTCACATGCTGCCGGAATCGCTTATGCTGCAAAATTAACCGGTAAAAAAATTGTTTCAATGAGTTTTATTGGTAATGGTGGAACTGCTGAGGGTGAATTTTACGAAGCTCTAAATATTGCAAGTATTTGAAAATGACCTGTTGTATTTTGCGTAAATAATAACCAATGAGCAATTTCAACACCTAATAAATACGAAAATGCTGCTTCAACAATTGCTGCAAAAGCAAAAGCCGCAGGAATGCCAGGACTTCGTGTTGACGGAAATGACCTTTTAGCTTCTTACGAAGTAATTCAAGAAGCAGTGGACTATGCTCGTGCCGGAAATGGTCCTGTTCTTGTTGAATTTGTTACTTGACGCCAAGGTGTTCACACTTCTTCTGATAATCCAAGAATTTATCGAACTGAAGAAGAAGAAAAAGAACATGAAAAATGAGAGCCAATGCACCGTATTGAAAAATACATGTTTGATCGTGGCATTTTAACTGAAGAAGAAAAACAAAAAATTTGAGATGATTCTTTAGCTGTTGTTAAAGAAACTTACGAAAAATCTCTAATTGGTTTAGATTCAACAATCGAAGAAATTTTCGATTACACATACGAGACCTTACCTCCAGAACTTGAAGAACAAAAACAAGAAGCAATCGAATTTTTTAAAGGAGCTAAATAATGGCAAATTCAGATAAAATCGCTCTAAATAATATCGGTGCAGTTACAAATGCTATTGATTTAATGATGGAGCAAGACCCTCGCGTTGTTCTTTGAGGAGAAGATGCTGGATTTGAAGGTGGAGTTTTCCGTGCAACTGAAGGATTACAAAAAAAATACGGAATTGAACGTGTTTGAGACGCCCCAATAGCCGAAGCATCTATTTGTGGTGTTGCAGTTGGAGCAGCCATTGCCGGGTTACGTCCAATTGCGGAAATGCAATTCCAAGGTTTTTCATTCCCTGCCTTTCAACAGCTTTTTGCTCACGCAGTTCGTTATCGTAACCGTTCTCGTGGTCGGTTTACTGTGCCAATGGTTTTAAGAATGCCAATGGCAGGTGGAGTTCGTGCTCTAGAGCACCACTCAGAAGCAATTGAAGCACTTTTTGCCCACATTCCTGGAGTAAAAGTTGTTATGCCTTCAACTCCATATGACACTAAAGGTCTTTTAATTGCCGCAATTAAAGACCCAGATCCAGTTGTATTTCTTGAGCCAAAAAAAATATACCGTGCATTTAAACAAGAAGTTCCTGCTGGAATTTACGAAGTTCCAATCGGAAAAGCTAATGTAATTAAAGAAGGAAATGACTTAACACTCGTAACTTACGGTGCTCAAGTTCATGAATCAATCGCCGCTATTCAAGCTCTTAGTTCAACTCCTGGACTTGAAGATGTTGATGTTGAGCTAATTGACTTAAGAACAATTAAGCCAGTTGACACCGAAACTATTATCGAATCAGTTAAGAAAACTGGACGTATTTTAGTTGTTCACGAAGCTGTTAAATCTTTTTCAGTTTCAGCCGAAATTATAACTCGTGTTAACGAAAAAGCATTTGAATATTTAGAAGCAGCTCCTGCTCGTCTTACTGGATATGATATTACTGTTCCGTTAGCAAAAGGTGAAAATTTCCACACAATTACAAAAGAAAAAATAATCGATAAAATTCGTCAAATTATGAACTCTTAATAATTTGCATCTTTAAAAACTTTCCTAATCATTAAAATAAACCCTTAAAATCATAAAGTCCTTTGATTTTAAGGGTTTTTTATTATAACAGAAAAAAATCCCGAGTTTCCAGGTTTGATAAGATAATCTTAAAAAAGTCCGGTTTTGTTGGGCGGTTTTTTAACTTTTTTGACAAAAGTTAATTACCTATTTTAAAACACTGGCAAAAATCAATTTATGGATAAAACAATAAAAATCATAAAAAAATATAACTACTATTTAAACTCAATACAAATAGAAAACTCATTTTTATTTAAATTGAGCCTAAAAAAATATATGAAGTTTTGAAAGAACAATAACTAAAAGCAATAAATTTGCAGATTTCTAAACGGTCAAATTTAAGGCATTCCATCATATTTAAAAATACAATGGATAATTCGCATTTTCTGATTTTTTTATGACAAAAACATAACTAATTCCCCCTTAATTCAATATCGACAATTTATTAATTTATTCTTAGTGAAAGTTATTATAACAGAATTTTTTCTTAGACCAAGCATTTTTTTTTTTTTTTTTTTACAAAAGCTTATTTTTAAAATAATAAAAATTAAGATTTGAGCGCAAAAATAACTGGGATTTACGGTTATTTTTGCATATTTATATTCCTAAAAAGTGAATTTTTGCCATCAAACCCGAAACTCAGGAAAAAATTCTAAATATAAAAAACTAGACCGCTTAAAGTCTAGTTTTGTTTTTGGTCTATTAAAGAAATGGGGCGGATGACGGGGATCGAACCCGCGTATGTCGGAACCACAACCCGATGCGTTAGCCACTTCGCCACATCCACCAAATTAATTAAATATTATAACATATTTTTAATTAATTTTTTTATTTTTTTTACTAATTTTAATTGCAAAAAAAATAAGCTTTTTATGATTCTTCTTCGCGAGAAAGTGTTTTAAATCCATTTTGAGTCACAAGAACAACATCCTCGATTCGAGCACCACCCAGTCCAGGGATATATATTCCAGGTTCAACAGTTATAACCATTCCTGGCTCTAAAATTGTATCACTATTAGCACTAACAACAGGCAATTCGTGAATATCAATTCCAACTCCGTGACCGGTTGAATGAACAAAATATTGACCATAACCTTTTTGGCTAATATAATCACGGCAAGCTTTGTCAATTTCTGATGCCTTAACACCAGGAGCAACTTTTTTACGCCCTAATTCTGCAGCTTTTTTGACTATTTCAAGAATTTCCTGTTTTTTTGAATCAAGTTTTCCAAGATATGAAGTTCTAGTAATATCAGCGCAATAACCATTATAAAGAGCGCCAAAATCAATTTTTAGAAGATCGTTGTCAAGAATTTTTGCAGAACTAGCTCTTCAATGAGGCATTGCTGAATTTGGACCGGTTGCAATTATTGAATCAAAAGATTCTTTTTCAGCCCCAAGTAATTTCATTTGATAATTTAGTTCAATATCAATTGATTTTTCAGTTAATCCTGGTTGAATTTTTGGCAAAATTTTGCTATAAGCTTCAAGCGAAATATTAACTGCTTTTTGGATGTTTTGAATTTCTTCGTCAGTTTTAATAATTCGAAAAAGTTGGGCTGATAAATTGATAATCTCAGAAGTAGGGAATCACTGTTTGATTTTATTGAGTTGTTCAACTGTTAAATATTCAGCTTCGACTCCAATTCGGAGATATTTTTTCTGGGTTAAAAAGTTTTCAAGATTTTGCTTTGTAAGTAGTAAAACTTGACAATTTTTAGCATTTTTTTGGGCTACTTCAATATAACGGCCATCAACAAACAAATAAGAATCGCTCTTTTGGATAAATAAAAGACCATCAGTAGCTGAAACTTTTGTCAATCAAAGGCGAGTTTGGTAAGAAAATGAAATTATAACATCTAAATTATTTTCTTCAAAAGCTTTATTTAAATACTTAGGATTCATATTATTTTTTCTCACGGTGTAAAGTGTGTTTGTTGCATTTATGGCAATGTTTTTTTACTTCAATTTTTTCAGGCTTTGTTTTTTTATTTTTTTTAGTGATATAATTTTCCATTTTGCAATCAATGCATCTTAATGTTAGTCCTTCTCTTGCCATTTTGGCTCCTTTTAAAAATATAAAATCTTAGCAAATATATAATTATAACATAATTTTGCTTTTGTTAGCAACAAATTGCAAAATTATTGAAGTTCGTCTTTTAAAATTTCTTTTGCTTTGGAAAGTTCAACAGAAAAAATTGAACTAACCCCACGTTTTTGCATTGTAATTCCTAAAAGTTGATCAACGCGCGACATTGTTCCATGACGGTGAGTGATAATTAAAAATTGTGTTTTTTGTTTTAATTGCTTTAAAAATTCAACATAACGAATTACGTTAGCCTCATCAAGGGCAGCCTCAACTTCGTCAAGAATACAAAGTGGAATTGGTCGGGCTTTTATAATTGAAAATAATAGTGAAATTGCGATTATTGCTTTTTCACCACCTGAAAAAAGACGGATATTTTTGATAGTTTTGCCTGGTGGTTGAGCACTTATTTCAATTCCAGAATTCAAAATATCATTTTTGTCACTAAAGTAAATTTTAGCACTTCCACCACCAAACATATTTTGAAAAACTAAGTTAAATTCAGAATTTACAAGGTCAACAATTTCTTGAGTTTTTGCGATTATAATTTTGTCAAGGTCAGAAATTACTTCTAAAATTTTTGACCTAGCCACTTCAAGTTCGTGTTGGCTTGTTTTTAATTTTTCAAGCCGATTTGATGTGGTTTGAAAATCTTCAATTGCATCAAGATTTATATTACCTAGCGCTTTTATTTCCGAATTTAAACTATTAACAAGATCATGGGCATCTTGAGTTTCAATTTCTAATCGGTGTGTTTCAAGCGCTGATTCAAAAGTGAGATTATATTTTTGTGATAAAGTGGTTTTTAGATTAGTTAAAAGAAACTCATATTTTTCTTTACTTGTTTGATTTTTGTTCAATTCGGCATTAACATTTCGCTGACTTTGATTGAGTTGCTGAACTAAAACTGTTAATTTAGAAATTTGCGAGTCATATTCTTGTTTTTCGCGGTTTAAAATTTTGAGTTCAGATTCAAGGGTTGCAATTGAATTTTCAAGTTCAATTTTTTGTTTTAAAGTTTCGTTAATTTTTGAATCAATTTCATCACTTTGAGATACAGCTTCAATTCCTTCATTTTCAATTCTAATTTTGTCAAGCTCATTTTTTGCAGCATTATATTTATTTTCTAATTCATCAAGAGAAATTTCAGTTTGCTGCAAAAAGTAAGATTCTTTGTTAATATTTTGTTCAAGATTATTAGATTCTACCTTAAATTCTTGAATTTTTTTGTCAAAAAAATTCACTTTATTTTTAAGGTCATTAATTCTTAATTCCAAAGAATGAACTGAATCATTTTTTTGTTTAAAACCACCGGAAATTATACCACTTGTGCGGACAATATCTCCATCTAAAGTGACAACAACAAATTTATGATCAACAAATTTAGAAATTTTATTAACATTGTCGATTTTATCATTAACAATAACACCACCAAGCAAAAAATCAGCTAAAATTTGGTATTTTTTCTCATAATTTACCAAATTAGAACCAATTCCAATAAAACTCTCTTGAGTCTGAAGGTGAGTTAAATACAAATCAGGAATAAATCGTGGTTTTAATGTTGAAAGTGGGATAAATGTTGCACTTCCGGCGTGATTTTTTTTCAAAAAATTAATCGCATCAACGGCATTTTCTGGTTTTTCAACAACAATTTGTTTCAAACTTGAGCCAAGAGCTGTTTCAATTGCATCTGTATATTTTTGTGGAATTTTAATTAAATCAGAAACAAGACCACAGTAACCTGAAAAAAGATGACTATTTTCAACGATTACCTTTGTACCTTTGGGCAAAAAAGACCTAGATTCAAGTGTTTTTTGCAGTTCAAAAATTTGTGTTTGACTTATAATTTTTTCTGAATTTAAACTACTTAATTTTGAGTCAATTTCAGATTTTTTGGCACTTAGACCAGCAATTTTTTCAACAACTTCTGATTTTGTTTGTTTGTTTTGACTAATTAGGTTGAAAAAATTATCTTTTTCAACTAGAATTTGTTCATACCTTTGCTTTAAAGCAGTCATTTTTTGTTCAAAATTAACATTAATTTGCTGGGATAATATCATCTCCTGAAGTTGTGTCATTTTAGCATAGGTTAAACTTATATTGCTAATTTCGCTTTTAAGATCGCTTATTTGATTGATTTTTTCAGTAATTTTTAAATCAGCTTGTGTTCTTTTTTGGACATTGTCATTTATTATTCTTTCATTAGATTCAATTTCACTTGCAAATTTAGGCTCTTCAAATTTAAGGCGTGATAATTGCTCGTCAATTTTTTCTAACTCAGTTTGAAACTTTTTGATATCACTAACAATTAATCCAACTTCAACTGATTCTAATTGTTTTGATTTTTCTAAATATATTTTGGCATTTTTTGCTTGTTTTTCAAGTTGTTTTGCTTGACTTTCAAGCTCTTTTACACGAATTTCAATTTTTTCAATACCCATAAGGGTCTGATCAAGTTTTACAATAGCTTCTTGTTTGTCATTTTTGTACTTGGAAGTTCCGGCAACTTCTTCAATTACAAGTTTTCTTTGGTCAGGAGTTGACTCGGCAATTTCAGAAATTGTACCTTGAGAGATAATTGCAAGTGATGACTTTGAAATTCCAGCCTCGATTGCTAAATTACGGATATCTTTATATCGAACTGGTTGGTCATTATAAAAATATTCATTAGAACCCTGGCCTCTTTTAATAAGTCGTGAAATTGTAAAAATTTGGGCAGAATCTTCACGACTTTCATCACTAAATGTTAATTTTACCATCGCTTTTTCAACAGGAGCAACTGTTTTTGAACCAGCAAAAATAACATCGTCCATATTGTATCCACGTAGTTGTTTTGCTGATTTTTCACCTAAAACCCATTTAATTGCATCATTTATGTTTGATTTTCCTGAACCATTTGGTCCAATTATTCCAACAATAGAACCGTCAAATTTGATGCTAACGGGTTCTGCGAAGGATTTAAAACCTTCAATTTCAATTTTGATTAACTTCATAATTTGGTATTTCTTGATAAATCTTGATAAATTAAATTTTTAAAATAAGTAAATTATATTAAACTTATCCTAAAAAACTCTAAAAAAAGCATTTTTTTTGCATTAGTGGTCATAAAATGATTCATTGTTTTCCTAATTTTTTAAATTTTTGTTTGTTAAAAAATAATTAGAACTTAGAAACTTTGAAAATAAAACAGTATAAATACTAATTCAAGAATAAAACTCTAATTTTTTTGCGAGTTTCGTAGTTTGATAGGATATCTTAAAAAGCGTCCGGTTTTTTAACTTTTTTGGCAAACTAAGGAAAGATAACTATCAAAGCAAAACAATGAATTTTAATCTAATACTCATTAATGCAAAATCTACTTATTAATCAAATAAAGCAAACTAAAAAAGCTATAATTTTAGCTTAAAAAGCAAAATTATGGAATATTTAAACTACTTTTTTAGTTCAAAACACTAACAAAAATCATAAAAATAAAACTAATATTTAAACTCAATGCAAATAGAAAACTCGTTTTTATTTGCATTGAGCCTAAAAAAATATATGAAGTTTTGAAAGAACAATAATTAAAAGCCCTAAATTTATAGATTTCTAAACGGTTAAATTTAAGGCATTCCATCATATTTAAAAATATAATGGATAATTCGCATTTTCTGATTTTATCATGCAAAAAACATAACTAATTCCCCCTTAATTCTAATATCCAATTTATTAATTATTCTTAAGTGAGATTAATTATAACATAATTTTTTCTTAGACCAAGCATTTTTTTTTTTTTTTGCAAAAGGTTAATTTTAAACTAGTAAAAATTAGGATTTTAGGCTCAAAAAACAAGGATTTACCGATATTTTTGCTATTTAGATTCGCTAAAAAGCGAATTTTATCCATCAAACTGGGAAACTCAGGAGTTTTTATATTATTTTCGAAAAGCTAAAGAATAATTTTTAATCTAGAAAGCATAAAAAAACCTATGAATTCATAGGTTAATTTAAGATAATTTTGGAAACAAGTAAGTTTGACAAATACAAAAATAAAAATTTTAAATAGCTTTTTCGAGGAACTTCTGATGTCTTTTTTTGAAAATAATTGTGTTAACAATAAGGAAAATTGATGAAAACAACATTAATGACATTGAAAAAACTGGATTTATAAAACCTAAAAATGCTAAAGGTATGAAAAGCGAATTAAATAAAATTGCTCACAAAAAATTTAATTTAACTAATTTATTAGTTTTTTTGATAATTTCAAGTGATTTATAAACCATAACAAGATCTGTTTCAAATAAGGAAATATCAGCAATCGAATTACTAAGGTTAGAACCACTTTCAAAAGCGATTGAAAGATCAGCGGATTTTAATGCCAAAATATCGTTTAGCCCATCACCTACAAAAATAATTGGGGTATCTTTTTTTAATTTTTCTACTAATTCAAACTTATCATTAGGTTTTAAATTTGCATAAAATTGCTTTATACCCAATATTTTTGCCACATTTTCAACATTTTTTGGATTATCTCCTGAAGCAATAATGCAATTTATCCCTTGAGATTGAAATTTTTTAACAACTTTTTTTGCACTTTCTTTAACTTGATCAATTATTAAAAAAGCGGCAATAACTCTATCATTTTTAGCAAAAACTGTGTAATTTCCTAGTTTATCAAAGTTGAAACTATCATCAATCAAAAAATTATTATTTTTTGCAAACTCATGAGAAATAAGGCTATATTTATTTGAATCTGAATCAATATGTTCCAAACCTTGACCAGGAATTTCGCTAACCTTAAAATTGTCAAATTTTTCTTGATGTTCTGGTAAAAAATTATGAATTGAAAGTGCAATTGGGTGTTTAGAATTTTGCGCCATTTCCTTAATTAAAGGACAAAAACTTGAATCACCTTGAAATTCAACAACTTTTGGTCTTCCTTCAGTTAGAGTTCCTGTTTTGTCAAAAATTATTGTTTTTGTGGTAATAATTTTTTCATAAATCTCTGAATTTGCAAATAAAATTCGGTTTTTTGAGGCCAAAATCGAAGAAGAATAAATGGCCATCGGCGCGGCTATTCCAAAAGCACAAGGACAAGAAATTACCAAAACAGCAACTCCGATATGAGCGCCAACATAAAATGGATGAGAATTTCGCGGAGGCGTAAAACCAGTATAAAGTTTTTCAAAATCTCCAAGTGAATAACCGATTATGACTCAGATTGCAAAAGCTAAAAATGACAAAATTAAAACAGTTGGGGTAAAAAGTGAAACTATTTTAGTTGAAACTCTTTCAATTTTGGAAGGAGTTTCAAAAATTGACTCTAATCTGTTAATTGTTTGCATTAAAAATGAATCTTGCGCTTTTTTTGTAGAAGTTAGGTAAATCGGTTCGCCAATATTGATGCTTCCAGACAAGATTTCTTGATTCTTAACAAATTCAATCGGCAAAGATTCACCGTTAATTGACGAGTAGTCGATAGTTGCAAAATCAGAATTTAGGGTTGAATCAGTTGGAATAACTTCACCTTTTGGGACAAAAACAATACTACCAGGAGTAATTTTATTAGTTAAAATTTGTTCTTTTTTGCCATCAACTATTATATATGAATAGCGATTTTTTAATTTTAGTATTCCTTGAAAATCTGAACTTGATTTTTTTTGTAGTTTTTCCTCAAGATATTTTCCAGCATTAAAAAATAAGAACAGAATAATTGAAACTTCAAAAAATTCCATACTAATTTTGTCACCAGTACTTATTTTATACAAAAATGAAATTGCAGAATAAATAAATGAAACATGGCTTGCAATCGCTATTAGCAATTCCATTGTAAAAATTTTTCTTAAAAGGTTTTTGTATGCTAAAAAATATTTTTTTTCTAGAAAGATAACTAAAAATGCAAAGAAAAACAAAATTGACGCTAAAATTAGATGAATTTTGTGATCGTGACTAAAATTTAAAACTTTATAATTATTTAAAGTATCAAAAATAAAAGAAAAAAAGGCAAAAATAAAAATTAATAACTCAATAAATATTTTTATTTTTGCCTTTTGTTTAGAGTCAACGAAAAATTTTCTATTATTCGTCGATTTTTTCACTTGCATAACCAACAGAAGTTAATTTTTCACTAATAAATTCGTCAGGATATTTTTCTTCATCAGCAATAATTTTCAAAACTTTTGCACTGATATTTGCACTCCATTGAAAATCTTCCAAATTTTCAAATAGTTTTTCAAAAACCACCTTGCAGCTTGCGCATTTAATATCAATGCTAAAATATCTTGTAGTTTTCATTTTAATTCCTTTACTTAAAATTATCAATTAAGACATAATTTTACAATAAAAAATAATTATAAGTATATTAAATTTTTTATATTTTTTTAAATGCTATAAAAATTTTTTTATCAAGATTATTAGCGAATTCTACTACCTGATAATCGCAATTTTTGCAATTTTTGAGTTCTTCAAAAATTTTAGGTCCTTTAATAAATGCAAATATTGTATTTTTAGCCTTGATTTTATTAATAATTTTATCGAGTTTTTCTAGATTTGCAACTGCTCGGGCTGTCACAAGATCAAAATTGTTGTTTTGAATTTCTTGGACTGATTTACAAACTAAATTAAATTTAATTCCCAGAGTTTCGGATACTTTTTTTAAAAATTGGCATCTTTTTTGCATAGACTCGCAGATAGTCAAGTCTATTTTTGGATCAAAAATTAAATACGGAATTGAAGGAAAACCTACACCAGCTCCAATATCTAAAATTCTTGGCTTTTCTGAAATGTTTTCTTTTTTCAAAAAATTTCTTATAAAATTCATTGTAACAATGGACTCAAGGATGCCTTCTTTTCAAAGAACATCCCCTGAAAAACCAGTTAAATTAAATTTTTGATTATAAAATTCGATTAATTTTACGTATTGCTCAAGTTTTTCAAATACATCTAAATCAACAAGTGACTTTACTTTTTCTTTATACATAAAAACATTGAAAATATTTTAATTTTTGTTTGCTGAAATTAATTTTTCCTTAATTTCCTCATAAATACTTGTAATTGATTTTGAATGGATGCATGCTAGTATACTTTTTGACAAAAATTCAGCTAAAGATGTAACTAGTAATTTATCAAATTTTTCTACAAGTTGTCTATTATCGATTGAATCAGTAATTATTACCTTGTCAATATTTTCATTTTCTTGAAATTTGTCAAATCCGTGGCTAAAAACACCGTGTGTTGCTGCTAAAATTACTGATTTTGCACCTTTTTGTTTAACAACATTTGCGGCATTTATTATAGTTCCACCTGTATCGATAATGTCGTCAATTATAATGCAATCTTTATTTTCAACGTTTCCAATTAATCCTAGAACTTCAGTTTGATTTGTGCCGGTTCTTCGCTTGTCAATAACGGCAACATTTGTTTGTTTTCCTAAAATTTCTGCTAAAATTCTAGCTCTAACAGCGCCACCATGATCTGGGGTTACAACAACATAATCTTTGTTTTTGCCAACAAGTTCGTTTGCAAGAATATATTGGCCATGAAGTTCATCGACTGAAATATCAAAAAACCCTTGAATACTTGGGTTGTGAATATCAACTAAAATTAGTTTAGTTACACCTGCTTTTTCAAGTAAATTAGCTACTAATTTTGCAGTAATTGGTTGTCTTCCGGATGATTTTCGATCTTGTCTAGCATAACCATAATATGAAAGAACCACAACAATTTCTTGGGCATAAGCCCGCTTTAAAGAGTCAATGAAAATTAAAAGTTCCATTATATTTTCATTAACTGGTCTTGATGTATTTGCAATAACAAAAACTGTTGAATTTCTAACAGTTTCATTAGATTTTAGCAAAACTTCGCCATCAGCATAGACTGTGCGTTCAATCCCTGAGAGCGGAATTCCAGTTTGAATTGAAATTTTTCTTGCTAAATCTAGTGAATTTTCCATTCCAAAAAGAATTACGCTTTTCTTTATATCTATGTTCATTTTTCGCCTTGTTTATTTTTTTATTTAGAATATAATTATATAATAAAATATAATTAATTTTAATAATATTTCGAAAAGTTATAATGTATTTAAAAATCGAGCAATTTTCTCCGCGGCATTTGAATTTACTTCTAAATTCGATTAAAAAATTTAATTTAGAAGTAAATTTAAAAACTAAAAATGGTAAAACTAATGTTACCAATTTGGATTATTTCCAAAATTTTGAAAATAATCATGAATTTACCATTGTTGACTTTGACAAAAATTTAGACTTTAGTTTAGCACATTTTATTATTTCTAAAAAAGAACAGACTTTCTATTTAAGTTTGGTTTTTTTTAGTCAACTTTTGGATCCTAACTGAATTAATATTATTGGCGAATTTATACTTGATTTTATTAAAAAACACTATAAATTGGGAGATTTTTATCTTAAAATTGACCAAAAAAGTATAGTTTTCAAAAATTTTTTTGCACCTTGGTTTCAAGAAGAAAATTCTTCATTTTTGGCATTCCAAATTAAGGAAATTGAAAAATATAACTTTACCGATGTACACTGCCATCCTTTTTTAGAATATTTTCAAAACCCAAAGCAAGAAATTAGCAAATGATTTGATGATAATATTGGTCTTCTTTTTGTTGTTGGAACTTCTTGAGAGGATCTTGAAGAAATTAAACCAATTAGTTCATATTCTGATAATATATATAAAATTATCGGAATACATCCAAATTTAATAAAAACAACAGATAATTATAATAACCTTTCAAAATACATTGGCAAAAATGTGGTGGCAATTGGCGAAGTTGGTCTTGATTTTTATTATGAAAATAACCCTAGCCAACAAGAACAAATAAATGCACTTTTGGTCCAAATTGAAATCGCAAAAAGCAATGAAATCGCTGTAATGTTACATATTCGCGACAAACCTGGCGAATTTAAGGCGATTAATGAAATACTTTTAATAATTGACAAATTTCCTGAAATTAACTTTATTTTTCATAATTTTTCAACAAATTATGAAAAATTCACAGAAATAGTCAACAAAAAAAACTGTTATTTTTCCTTTTCAGGGGTAATAACCTTTAAAAAGAGTGTTGAACTAAGAAAAATAGTATCCCAAACTCCGATTTCAAGAATTTTATGTGAAACTGATACGCCATATTTGAGTCCTGAACCTAATCGTCAAGTTTGGCCCAATACATCTCCGCAAATTGAAAATACCTATCAAACAATAGCTAATTTGAAAAATTTAACAAAAAGGCAGCTTTCAAAAATAGTTTATGAAAATGCACTAAAAATTTTTAAGGTAAAAAATGCTAAAAATATCGCCTAAAAAACATCTAGGTCAAAATTTTTTAAAAGATGAAAAAATTGCCCAAAAAATTGTAGGTAGTATTGACCTAACAAATAAAAATCTTGTTGAAATAGGACCTGGAACCGGTTTTTTGACTAAATTTTTAGTCCAAAAAGCTAAATTTTTGACTTGTTATGAAATTGACAAAAATTTAATTCCACTGCTTGAAAATAAATTTAAAAACAAGAATATAAAAATAATTAATGCGGATTTTTTACTTTCGGATCTGAATTTTTCAGAAAAACAAACAGTTATTGGAAATCTTCCTTATTATATAACATCAAAAATTCTATTTAAAATATTTGATAATTTTGAAAAATTTGATGAAATCTTAATAATGGTCCAAAATGAGGTTGCTGATAGAATTATTGCAACGCCAGGCTCACCATCTTACTCAAAATTATCACTAGCCTGCCAATATGTTGCTGAAGTAAAAAAGTTTTTTGTTGTACCTCCAAGTTCTTTTTTTCCGGTTCCAAAGGTAAATTCTGCTATTGTTTATTTTTCAATAAGAAAAAATTTAAACTCTGAAAAAGTTGCACAATTTTTTAAATTTACAAAATTGTGCTTTCAGTTCAAGCGAAAAACATTATATAATAATCTCAAAAATTTTTTGTCACAAGATGAAATTGAAAAAATTTTTAATTTTTTCAATTTTGACCCAAAAATACGCCCACAAGAAATAAATTTTGAAACTTACGCTAGACTTTCAAATTTTTATTTCGATAATATTAAAAATAAATAATTTTTATTTTTTGTTTTGAATTTCAAAAAATAGTGTATAATTTTAAAAATCTCCCTCCCTTAGTCGTTACATTATTTTTATAAAATCTTTTTAAAAATTATAGAAAGGTAGTCATGAGACAAACTACGTTTATAAAACCAAATGAAGTTGAAAGAAAATGGTTTGTTATTGATGCAGATTCGCAAATTTTAGGGCGTTTAGCCGCGTTTGTCGCTAGCCGTTTACGCGGAAAACACTCTCCGCTTTTTACTCCTAACGTTGATATGGGAGATAAAATAATTATAATTAACGCTGAAAAAATTTTACTAACAGCAAAAAAAGAAGACCAAAAATTATATTATAGACACTCTGGTTATCCTGGCGGTTTAAAAGTTAGAACTGCTAGAGAACTTCGAGCAAAAAAACCAATTGCTTTAATTGAAAAAGCGGTTTATGGTATGCTACCTCACACAAAACTAGGGGACAAACAAAGAAAAAATCTTTATGTTTATGCCGGAACTGAACACCCACACCAAGGTCAAAACCCTGAAAAATTAGAGGTCAAATATTAGAATGAATCAAGAATTAACTTATTATGGAACAGGAAGAAGAAAATCTTCAGTTGCCCGTGTTATTTTAAAACGTGGAAATGGTCATTTTAAAATTAATAACCGAATAGCAAAAGAGTACCTAAAATCTGATATTTTAATTAAAGACGCTCTACAACCACTAGCTATTACAAATACAATTTCTGAATTTGATATTCGCGTTAATGCTCATGGTGGTGGAATTTCTGGGCAAGCCGGTGCGATTAGACTAGGAATTGCAAAAGCTTTATTAGAGATTTCAGCTGATTATCGCCCAAGTCTTAAAATGTCTGGAATGTTGACACGTGATGCTAGAGCAAAAGAACGTAAAAAATTTGGATTAAGAAAAGCAAGAAGAGCACGTCAATTTTCAAAACGGTAATTTTTTCTTCCTTTTTAAAAAAATATGATATAATTATATTGCTATAGTTATATCACCTTCGGGAGCGTAGCTCAGACGGTTAGAGCACACGACTGATAATCGTGAGGTCGATGGTTCGATCCCATTCGTTCCCACCATATCTAATTGACTTTAAAAAAACCTTTTTTCCAAAGGTTTTTTTTTTTTTTTATTTTTAAAAAGTAAATTTTAAGTTCGAACTCACGTTTTTAGATCAATATCATAAATTTTTGAGGGTTGACCTGAACCATGACCAAAATCGTAAAATTTTGTAATTTGTCAAAATAATTGGCGAGCTCCTTTAAAATTAAGCGGTTTTTGGCCAGAAATATTGGCGCTAGTAACAAAAGCAGGCCCATTTTTTATAAATAAGTCTTGGCACTTTTTCAGCCCAGGAATTCTAAATGATTTTTTTTCAATTATAAAAGTAACTGCACCAGGCCAATATTTTTTGCTTTTTTGTTTAAGAATTTTGTAATTACTTGGACTAATTAATGGCTTTATTTGTGATATTTTTCCTACCAAAGTCACGATTTTTTTGCTAACATCACGGTTTTTTATTTTGTAAATTGCCTCAAGATCCAAATCATGATAAAAAGAACCAAGTCCAACAACAGTGTCTGTAGAACAAATAAATAACTTAGAGTTTTTATAAATTTGTTCCTTGAAAACGGCATAGTTTTGCGCAAATAAATCGCTAAATACTTTATCATCTTCAATAAAAATGACAAGATTATTGATCTGGTATTTTCAAAACAAAATGTGGAAATTATTCAACAATTTTAGAATAAATATTTTGTTTTTAGACAAATTAAGTCCGTTAGATAAATTGTTTTTTAAAATTAAATTTTGGTTTGCAAGTCAAAATAAAAAATTATTAAAATAAGAAATTTTTAAATTAAAGCAAAAATTGAATCTGATAGTTTTAGACTTCAAATCTGAAAAAAATGCTGTAAAAACAGGTGTTTTTACTTTAATTAGCATTTTTTTTTGACTATCATAAAAACATAGCGATGAGAGTGATTTATTATAAAATAATTCCAATTTCATTTTAACACTTTATTTTTAAAATTGATCCGCTTTTTGTTTAATTTCGGCAATTAGGTCCCGAATTTGAATAGCTTCCTCAAAACGGTTAGCATTAGAGGCGTTTCTCATTTCTTTTTCTAAAATTTGTATCTGTTTTTCGATCTCTTTTTTATTCATTTTTTTCTCATGAAGAACTTTACTTAATTTTAGAGCATTTGGATTTATACTTTCAGGAATTGGTTTTTTTATTGTTTTTGGAATTATTTTATTTTCCTGATTGTGTTGTATTTGAATTTTTCGTTTAGCTAAATTGTCATTAATAACTTCTTGAATTATTTTTGTAATTCCATCAGTAAAAAGGACTACTTTTCCTGATTGATTTCGAGCAGCACGACCAATTATTTGAATTAATGATGTTTTTGACCTTAAAAAAGAAGCAAGACCTGCATCTAATACAAGAATCAATGAAACTTCCGGAATATCAACACCTTCACGAAGCAAATTTATCCCAACAATTGCATCAAAAATTCCTTTACGTAATTTAATAATAATTTCATCACGTTCAAAGGTTGTCATTTCTGAGTGTAAATAATAAACATTGTGTAATTTTTTTTCTTGCAAATATTTGCTAATTTCCTCAGCGTTGCGTTTTGTTGTTGTTAAAATTAAAGTTCGTTCCTTTTTTTCTTTTTGCAAATCTAAATATTTAGAAATTTTTGCCATTTGGTTATCAGTATTTTCAATTATAATTTCAGGATCAAGCAATCCAGTTGGCCTTATAATTTGACTAACAACTTCGCCATCAGTTTTTTCAAGTTCATATTGAGCTGGTGTGGCTGAAACAAAAATTTTAGGCTGTCTAAATTGTTCAAATTCATGTAATTTTAAAGGACGATTATCAAGTGCAGAAGGAAGACGGTAACCATAGTCAACTAGTGTTTGCTTGCGACTTCGGTCACCTTTGAACATTCCATCAATTTGTTTGATCATCTCGTGAGACTCGTCAATAAAAATTAGGGCATCTTGCGGCAAATAGTCAAGCAAAGAAAATGGTTGTTCATCTTGTTGACGGCCGTCAATATGACGGGCATAATTTTCAATTCCAGAACAAATTCCAAATTCACTTAAAGAATCAATATCATTATTAACTCGGTCTTTTAGCCTTTGTTTTTCCACAAGTTTATTATTTTGCTCAAAGAAAAGTAAACGTTCTTCAAGCTCAATTTTAATAGATTCAATTGCTTTATCAATTATAGTTTTTTTAACACTATATGCAGTGGCAGGATAAATTGTATAGACCGAATAGGTTTTTATTAGCTTTTTTGATACTGGCTGAATTGTGCTAATTTTTTCGATTGTATTACCAAAAAATTCAACTCTGATGTTAAAAGTTTCATCTCAAGCTGGCGAAATTTCAATTACATCACCTTTTAGTGAAAAAAGTCCCGGTTTTTGCTCAACTAAGTTATTAAGATACTTAATTCTAGTTAATTTTAGGGCTAATTCTTTTGGTTTTATTTCCTGACCCACACTTATAAGCAAAAAATTATCATGATATTCATTCGGGTTTAGAGTTCCATAAATTGCCGAAACTGAAGCAACAACAATAGTATCATTTCGCTCGATTAACGAATTAAGGGCAGACATTCTCATTGCTTCAAGATCAGCGTTTGTTTTACTTGTTTTTTCAATATAAACATCTTTTGAAGGAAGGTATGATTCAGGGCGATAAAAATCAAAGTATGATACATAAAATTCAACCCGGTTTTCAGGGAAAAATTCCTTAAATTCAGTATATAATTGAGCAGCGAGCGTTTTATTGTGCGACAAAACTAATACTGGTTTGTTAAAGTGCGCAATTACGTTTGCCATTGTAAAAGTTTTTCCAGAACCAGTTACACCCATCAAAATTTGCGATTCTTTACCAGTTTCAATGTTTTGAATTATGCTTTTTATTGCTTTGGGTTGGTCCCCACTAGGTTTATAATTTGCCTTAAGGTGGAATTTATTAAATTTTTTTTCACTTATCATTTGAAATCAGACCGTTTTTTTGCAGAATAAAAGAAATTTTAGCACAAATTTCGTTTATTCTATTATATTTATTTTTGTACGCTTTTTCTGTGATTAATTTTTTCTGTTTTAGACAAAAAATGAAAAAAATTAAATTTTAAATACTTATTAAAACAATAATTTTAGCAATTTGTGGTATAATTTTGTTATTTAGGAATGAGAGAAAAAGGAAATTATGAAAAATTTTAAAAGAAAAATAAAATTTTTGACACTTCAGACAGGTTTATTTTCTTCAGTACCTGTTATTTTTGTTGCATGCTCAAATGCCGAAATTCCAGAAATTTCAATTCAGAATATACAATCAAAATCTGTCGAACTTTTGTTAAATAATATTTCACTAGCTCCACAGGAAAATGTATCTAAAACATTCAAAGTTGAATTAAGAAAAGAAAACACTGACAATTATGAGCAGGTTAAATTTTCAGCTTTTCGCGCACTTCACGAAAATAAGCCCAAAGTTTTACTAAAAATTAACAATTTAGACTCAAAAACGAAATATGTTGTTAGAATTACTCGCATTAACGGCCAAGAAGAGGAGCGGTTATTTGTTCGCGGAAATGTTTTTCAAACTAATCCAAATCCAACAATAATTCCTGGCTCATTCCAAAAACTAGAGGCAACTGACCCTTCAAGCCAATATAGTTTTAAGGTTTCACTTTCTGATACAACTTTATCATCACAGCAAATTGATGTTCAATATAGAAAGGCAAGCGCACTTCGTTCTAATCCTGAAACACAAAGTTTTACACATAACTTAAGATCTGATCAGTCTTTATATGTAAACCTCAAAAATCTTGAACGAGACACAACTTACATAATTTCAGGCCTTTATGATCAAAAGGGCAACATGCTAAGTTTTGACGAGAATTTATTTCCATTAACTTTTAGAACCGATGGTGATATCGTTGGCGTCAAAGTTTCTAATAGTAAATTCGCAGGACAAATTCATAGCGACCTTCAAAATATTGATGTTGATTTTAAAGTTAAATTTAGCCCTGGAGTAGTTAAAATTAACACTGTAAATAATTATACTCTTGTTTTTAAACGCGAAAATACAGGGGTTCAAACCGGATTTGATCAAATTAACAATAAAGATATTGAATATTTAGCAAATTATGTCAGACCTGTGGAAAATGAAGATAATACTTTTATTTTTAGAGTAAAATTGCCTTGAAGATCACAAAATAATTTTTATAAAATTGTTGGCGGTTATAATAAGCTTTTTACTGATAGTCATATTTTTGATCAAAATCTTATTGATTCGCCAAATATTTTGAAAGTTAACCCGGCAATTTTAGAGCAAAAATTTCAAATAGACACTTAATTATTAAGGGTTTTGTATTTAAATGGAAAAAATTAATTTTTCTCATTACCTAAAATTGCATACTCAACAAAAATATTTTATTTGAAACAATCCAGATGCACAAAATTCAGATGAAATTGACTTAGATGATGATGATTTTGATCAAAAACTTTGAGATTTTGACTCTTTTCATGAAAATCAAATGAAATTTCCCGAATTGCATGAAAATATTTTTAAAAGTTTTAACAAAACATTTTACTTTTATATAAAGGAAAGGTTTGCTGACAAAAAAATTTGTCTTGTTTCTAAAATTTTAATTGATGAAAAAATTGAGCAAACCGTTGATTTTTATAAAAATCAAAAATGTGATATAATCTTTAACCCTGCATTTGAATATAAAAACGCATCGGCTAAGCCGTCAGTTTTTTTTGTTTTTAACAAAAAGTTAAGTATTTTAAAGCTTTCTACCTCAACTAAAGTCAAAGACTATTTAAGAGCAAATTGGGATTTTTGAATATCTAATTATATGCTTCGAGAAATCAGCGGTGATTTAAATCCGATTGATGAAGTATCTTGTTTTTTAATTAACACAGTTGAACATCCAAAAAAAAATAAAATTGAATTTCATGAAACATTCTGAATTTCAAGGTATAAATCAGCAAAAACTATATCCAAAGCTGATTCTGAAAGTGGAAATATTTTTCTTGCAAAAAAAATTGCAAAGCAAAATGGTCTTAGTTTAGATGAGTTTTGAGATAATACATTTTTAGAGAACAATAAAATAATAAAAAACTTATTCAGAAATCAAATTGAAAAAATTTCTAAGGTTAAAGATAAAAAACCTGTTCACATGATCCCTGTCAATATTGCTATTGATGAGATTATTGATGCTAAAAATGTAACAAAATTTAGTAAACCTAGTGAAATTGATAACAGTGCCTTTGAAAAAAGCCCTAACTTTGCTTTCCTGGTTGAACAGTTTTATCCTCAACTAACCGGTATTAGCGGAACGCTTTTAAATTCTAGAAGAATTTTATCACTTGTTAATGATGAAACTAGACTCATTTCTTTTGAAAAAAATTCATATTGATATAATTTTTTCAAAAAAAGTAATTCAATAATTATTAATGAAATTGAAAATTTAGAAACCTTCATTAATAAAATGAATGGAAAAAAAATTGTTTGGTATGATTTTGAAGCACTTTCTTTGCCTTTCCCAGCTATGGATTATGCCCAACCTTTTCAACAAATTGTTACCCAAGTTTCAATTGTTGTTACTGATAATGGAGAAATTTTGCCTCAAGATTTTGACGAAACTAATGTCGTTTTTGACCCTAAAACTTATAGTTGGGATAATTTTTGCAAAATAATTGATAAAATTTATCTCGAAAGCGCTGATTTTTACGTTGTTTTCAACAAATCATACGAACTTACAAGACTTAAAGAAATGGTTAACATAATTTTTATGCATTACCAAAGTAATAATCCATATCATGAGGCAATTGAAAAAATTCAAAAATATCAAAAAAATGTTGATGAAATAATTGCTAAAACTATTGATTTAAAGGACCCATTCTCAAAATATTGAGTTGTAATTTCTGATCTTAAAGGTTTTTACTCAATTAAAAAAATTGAAAATTTTATTAATGAATATAATTATAATTTAGATCACTTAATAACACCTTATAAAAAATTAGCTGTAAAAAATGGTCTTGAAGCAATGATTAAAGCCGTTGATCGTTATTTCAATTACATTGGAGACATGGAGTGAATAGAAACTAGAAAAAATTTACAAATTTACTGCCAAAATGATGTTATAGCGATGATAATGGTTTGGGATTTTTTAAAATTTATTTATGAAAATAGGGATAAAATGACACATATTGAAACAAAAACACCTAAAAAGGTTACGCTTTTTTAGGTGTTCTTTTCGTCCCCAGAGTTTCCCAGTTTGATGAGATAATCTTAAAAAAACTGTCCTAGTTTATTTTGGACTTTTTTAACTTTTTTAGCAAACTCAGGAAAAATAACTATCAAGGCAAAAACACTAAATTTTAAATCTAACACTCATGAATACAAAATCTACTTATTAATCGAATAAAGCAAACTAAAAAAGCTAAAATTTTAGCTGAAAAGCAAAATTATCAAATTTTTAAACTACTTTTTTAGTTTAAAACACTGGCAAAAACCATCAAAAAATACAACTACTATTTAAACTCAATGTAAAAAGAAAACTCATTTTTATTTACATTGAGCCTAAAAAAATATATGAAGTTTTGAAAGAACAATAAAAAAAGCCTTAAATTTATAGATTTCTAAACGGTTAAATTTAAGGCATTCCATCATATTCAAAAATATAATGGATAATTCGCATTTTCTGACTTTTTTAGACAAAAAACATAACTAATTCCCCCTTAATTCAATATCAAATTTATTAATTCATTCTTAGTGCCTCTATTATAACAGAATTTTATTTTTGACCAAGCATTTTTTTTTTTTTTTTACAAAAAGTTAATTTTAAAATAATAAAAATTAAGATTTTAGCGGCAAAAAAACCGGATTTACGGGTATTTTTGCGCATTTATAATCACTAAAAAGTGAATTTTTACCATCAAATTGCCAAACTCAGGAATAGCACAAATTGAAACAAAAACACCTAAAAAGGTTGCGCTTTTTAGGTGTGTTTTTCATCTTTAATAGTTAAATCAGTTAAATATTGCTTACCTTTTGCAGTTATTCGACGACCTCTAGGAGTTTTTTCAATTAATTCTTTTTCAATTAATGGCGGCTCGATTATATTAATAATTGTTTGCCGATGTTCCTTTAAAACATTAGCAAGAACATCGAGTGCGACAGATTTTCCTTTAAAAATTTTAAATAACGTATTTAAATATTCGATGTTGATTTGAGAAAGACCTTGGTTATAAATACCAATGCTGTCAAAAGTTTTGTTAACAATTTCACGGTCAATTTTCTTTTTATTCAAAACAAGTGCAAAATCACGAATTCTTTTTAATAAATTATTAGCAATCCGAGGGGTGTTGTTTGAAAAACTAGCAATATATTTAATAATTTCCTTGTTAACTTCCAGTTTCAAAATCGCTGCAGAATTTGAAATAATTTGAACCATTTCATCAGTTGTATAGTTGACAATTTTAGCAATATAGCCAAATCGATTTTGCAAAGGCGTTGAAATTTGCGCTAGTTTTGTTGATGCAGCAATCAATGTAAAATGCGGCAATTTCATCCGCATAATTTTTTGCTCGCCATCAACCCCAATTTGTAAATCAATAACAAACTCCTCCATCGCTGAATATAAAAGCTCTTCAATATTTTTATTAATACCGTGAATTTCGTCAATAAAAAGAATTGTGTCTTGAGAAATATTTGCTAAAATAGCAAGAACATCGGCCTTTTTTTCGAGTAATGGTCCTTGTACATACTTAATTTTGGATTCAAGAACGTTTGCTACAATATTTGCTAATGTAGTTTTGCCGGTTCCAGGAGGCCCATAAAATAAAATATGGTCTAAAGCCTGTTTGCGTTTTTGAGAAGATGAAATTAAAATTTTCAGTGTTTCAACCAATTTTTGTTGGCCAATAAAATTATCAAAATTTGTCGGTCTAACTTCTAAATTCTCTGGCATTTGAAATAATCTTGATAGCTTGTTCTATTAAGTTTTCGAAATTTTCATTAGGCTCAACTTTTGTGAGTGCATAATTAATTTGGTTAGGTTTAAAGCCAAGCATTTTTAGTGTTTCTTCAAGTTCGGATGATGTCTTTTCTTCGACTGAATTATTTTGGAGAATTTCATCATTCAAATCATCAGTTTTATCGACTTCTTTAGAATCAGTTTCAAGAATATTTTCCTGATTTTGTTTTTTGTCATTCTCAAGAAATTTTTTGTATTTTCCGTGAAATTCAAAAACAATTTGTTTAGCATTTTTTTCGGAAAGATAAGGAATTTTTGAAAGACCTTTTCAATCGTTTGCGGCTATTAAATTAATTGAGTTTTGCAAACCGCTGTTAAGGATAGAAATAGCAGTTTTTGGACCAACTCCTTGAATTGAAATTAAATCTTCAAATAAAATTCTTTCACGGAAGCTTGCAAATCCGTAAGTTATTTTTGAATAATCATTTTCATATTCGTAAATATAAATTTTTCTATTTTCATCGGTATTAAAACGGTCAATCCGTGGAACATACAGTAAATATCCACTTCCTTGATTTTCAATAATTAAATAATTTTTGTTTTTTGAGACAATTTTTCCATATTGATAAATTTGCATTTTTGCTCCCTTATAGTATTTTGTTGCAACCAAAATTAATTTTTTAACTGTTTTTGGCCAAAAAAAGGAAAAAATTAGGAAAAAGAAGCAAATTTTACTATTTTACCAATAATAGAGAGGAAAATTCTTATTTCCAAAGTTAAATTTTGTTATATCTTGCTTTTTAAAAACAACTTTTACTTTTTCACGACGGGCATATTCGCCAAGTGATGAAACAACTATATCATTTCCATCACTAAAATCGGTAAAATCATTAAGATTCTTAATAAATAAAAAAGGTGGTTTATTAATTGCTAGATAATAAAAAAGCTTAGAATCAACTATTTTTTGATAGCAAATATTAGGAATATGACTAATATTTGTTTCTGGTATATTAATTTCTGTTTCAATTAAAAATGTTAATTTTTGAAAATCAATTGCATAATTACGCATTTTTTGCGCGATTATATAATTAATTTTGTAAATATTTCGCGAATGATCATATGAAGGGTTTTGGGTTAAAAATTTTAATAATTCATCGATTTTTTGGTTGTTATGAAAGTCTAAATCAAAGACGCTATAAACAGGGTTTTTATTATCAAATTGATAAATATGGGCAAGAAAATGATTTTGTATATTAAATATTTGCTGAACTTGTGTTTTATTGTCAATAATCGACTTAAACTGTGCACTACTTGAATTTACTTCAAGAAATGAGGTTTTTTTTGCAGTTATTTGGTTAAAAAATTTTTTTATTTCTATTTTTCAGTCATAATTTATTTGACTGTCTAAATTTATAATCACCCAAGACAAAAAATTACCTAAATTATGGATTTTTGCAAAATTTTTGTATGAATTTCTAATTTTTTCCAGCATTTTAGGTGATTTTGCACATATTTGCATAATCAAAATATTTTCAAAGTAAAAAATGGAAAAATTAGAAATTTTAACAAAAAAAGGGAGATGTTTATTGTAGGAAATATAAAAATTTTTAGCAAAATCAGCCGTTACTTCAAAAGGAAAACTAAAACTTACTAGAAAACTTGGACTAGCAAAATCAAGAATTAGTTTGTCAACTAGTCGATTTTTAAAGGTTTTTTGGTATTTAGCAATATCAAAAATTGATTTTTGTATTTGGATTAAAACAAAACCGTTTTTTGATTTATCCTGAAAAAAAACTTTAAAATTATTGTTAAAAAGAAATCTTTTTTGAAATTTGATTGTAATTGAACCCTTTTTTCAATTATCAATTCGTGAAAGAAATAATTTTTGGTATGGTTCTTCAAGGAGTGAAATAAAATCAGATTGACTCACCCAAAGTCCTGTTAGTAAATTGTTGTTTTCAACAATATATTTTAAACTAGGAAGCGAAAAAACATCGCTAACACGGATTCTTTTTAAATCAGAATCATAAGTAAAAGGAATTAAAGGAAGAATTTTTGTTTTTTTATTATTGGCAAAAAGTAAAACTATAATCAAAAAGCAAACAAAAAAAATACTAATTAACAAAATTAGTGCAATTATTAAATAAGTTTGAATTTGTGGAGACATTTTTACGAAATTTTTTCAATGGACTTATGAGTTTTAACAAGTGTTTTTATCCCTTTATCACCAGGAATATCGAAAAATTTGACCAAAATTGAGTCAGCGCGCACTTCCAAAATGATTCCTTTACCAAATTTTAGATGGGCTATATGATTTCCAGGGGCAAAATCAACATTTTCTGAATCAGTTTTTTGGTAATTAAGCTTTCCAGTTGCATCAAGTTTGCGAAATTGATAGAATTGTTCAGCCTTAATTTTCATCTCTTTAATAAATGGTGAAATTGAATTTTGACTAGATTTTCAACGGCGACCATGATCATTATAAAAAGTACCACGAAATCCGTTTGTTATATATAAAACTTTTTTTGCCCTAGTTACTGCGACAAATGCTAGCCTTCTTTCTTCTTCGTATTCACTCTCAAGATTTTGGTCAATAACTTTTTGCGAAGGGAAAACTCCTTGATTCATACCAACTAAAAAAACATACTCAAATTCAAGCCCTTTTGAAGAATGAACTGTTAATAAATTAATTCGATTTGGGCTTTCGGTTTGTTCAAAATGAGAAATAACTGCATAATCAAGGTAATCAGCTAATTTTTTGCCAGGATTTTGGATTTGTCAATTATCAAGTGATTCATAGTATTTTTCTAAAAGTTCTTTTGTGTCTGCTTCTTGTTTAGGATCTTTTATTGAACTAAAGTAGTTAATTTTTTTCAAAAAAGAGTCAAGAACTTGCGAAAAAAGTTTAAAAACTGTCGGATTTTTTTCTTCAATTTCAGACTTGAATCGCCTTGCGGCGGTTATTCTTTCAAAAAGATTTTTAATTTTGGCTTGATTTTCAATAGTTAGCGGAATTTTGCCGTGTGTTTCTTTTAAATTGATTTTCCCCGAATAGTAATTAAATAAAAAATCGTACAAATTAAGTTCAAATTTAGCCGCTAAATCATTTAGTTTGCTAATTGTTATGGCACCAATTTTTTTTGCAGGCACATTAATAATTTGCTCAAAAGCATAAGGATCAGAATTTTCAATGACTTTTAAAAAATAAATAGCTTCACGGACTTCCTTTTTTGCAGCAAGAGGAGAATTTCCGTGTTTTATATAAGGGATATTGTGGGCATCAAGTTTGTCAATTATTTGGCGAAAATAAAAATTTGAGCGTGCTAAAATTGCAATATCTCGATAATTTACTTTGTTTTTTGTAACTAAACTTTGGATAGTTTCGTAAATTCAGTCAACTTCAGCACCTCTTTCATTACCAAGATCTTCAAAATGAATATCAATTTTTTCGGTTGAATGAGCTACTAAATTCTTTTTTATTCGGTTTTTATTATTTGAAATTAAATGGTTAGCCGCATCAAGAATATTTTGTGTTGAGCGATAGTTTTTATCAAGAATTACTGTTTGTAAATCAGGATAATCATTTTCTAAATTAAGAATAAGCGATGCATCAGCACCTCTTCAAGAATAAATGGTCTGATCAGGATCACCAACAACAAATAATTTTGTATTATCTTTAATAAAAAACTTTAAAATAGAATACTGAATCAGCGAGGTATCTTGAAATTCATCAACAAGCACAAAGTCAAATTTTTTCTGTCAACGCTGGGCAATTTGTGGATTTTTTTCAAATGCTATTTTCGTATAAAGTAACAAATCGTCAAAATCAATTATGTTATTTTCCCTTGTTTTTTCAACATAATTTTTATAAACATTGGCTTTAATTAATTCAGCTTCAGTATTTGCTTGCTTGAGTGCTTGGACCGGGGATTGCTCTAAATTTTTGGCTCTTGAAATAAATTCAATCGCTTGAAATGCGCTAATTTTTTTATCATCTTTTTCTTCAGATGTTTTAAGATTTGCACCTAAAAGTTTTTCTATAATTTTACGCTGATCTTGCTCATCAATTATATTAAAACGGTAATCATTTATCTGAATTTCATCAATTTCAACAATATTTTTTGCTTCTGTTCGCAAAATCAAATTACAAAGCGAGTGAAAAGTTAAAATTTGGATATCTTTTGCCTTTTCATGAACAAGTTTTTCGACACGAGTTCGCATTTCTTCAGCGGCTTTATTTGTAAAAGTTAGCGCTAAAATCCGATTGGGATATGCTAGTGATTCATTAATAATATAGGCAATTTTTTTTGTTAGAACAGTTGTTTTTCCTGTTCCAGCACCTGCAACAATTCTCAGATGCGAACTATTGCTAATAACAGCGATTTTTTGTTTGTCATTTAGTTGTGAAAGAATATTTTGTGATGACATGATTAATTAACCTCCCAATGAATTGGACTAAAATT
Organism: Mesomycoplasma ovipneumoniae; assembly: GCF_024758565.1. Taxonomy (NCBI): domain Bacteria; kingdom Bacillati; phylum Mycoplasmatota; order Mycoplasmoidales; family Metamycoplasmataceae; genus Mesomycoplasma; species Mesomycoplasma ovipneumoniae. The sequence continues at coordinate 743,086 of NZ_CP079199.1, read as the reverse complement.
TGCATGAATTGAACTTAAATAATCTGGTTTTTTAAGCGTTTGTTTCAAGCAAATAGTTGTTTTAGAATAAGAATCAATAATTGTTAATTTTTTTGAACCTAAAATTGAGAGGTTATTTACAATTAAGAAGAAAAAGTTAATTTTTGAAAATAAAGCGGGGAAACTTAAGCTAATTTGTTGAAAAAAGGTTAAATTTTGACTTGAATTTTTAAAAGTTTCAAAAAAGTTAAGATCAATTCCGAAACTCAGATCTAAAATAATTGAGGAAAATAAAAGTGAAAATACTCAATTAAGACTTAAAAATGCTTCCCTTTTTAGTAAAACTCTGAATTTTTTTAAAAAATTAAGGTTTTCATCAAAAAAAACAACTTTAGTTTTTGTTAAAAAAAGTCCAATTGTTTGCTTTAAAAAAATAATTAAAAAAATGCGGTAAAGAATTACAAATAAAAAAACATTTAGAATTCAAAGATAAAATTTTATTTTTGACCATTCAGTTAATACCAAAAATAGGTAAAAAAATGCTAAAAAAGTAAAGAAAAGGAATACAAAATCAATTAATCCTGCAAATGAACGTCTTCAAAAACCTGCTTTTACAAAATCAATTTTCAATTTTATCCTCTTACATTAAAATATTTTTATTCGTTCTTGGGAAAGGTATTACATCACGAATGTTATCAATGCCAGTAACAAACATTAGCAATCTTTCAAAACCAAGTCCAAAACCACTTGAGCCGGGGTTACCAAATTTACGCAAATCAAGGTATCATTGAAAATCTTCAACTTTCATGCCTAGCTCGTTAATTCTTTCATGTAATTTTTCATAACGAACTTCACGTTGGGATCCACCTATTAACTCACCAATTCCTGGAACTAAAAGATCAAAAGCTGCTACAGTTTGGCCATCATCATTTTGGTGCATGTAAAATGCTTTTAGAGATTTTGGATAATTAATTACAACAACAGGGGCGCGGAAAATTTGTTCAGATAAAAAGCGTTCATGCTCAGTTTTTAAATCAGCTCCAAAAAACAGGTTTTTTTCTTCGAATTGATCTTTGTGCTCAGACAGCAATTTAATTGCATTTTCGTAAGTTACTTGTGCTACTTGGGAATCACAGAATTGAATTAAACGTCGGCGCAGGTTTTTATCACCAACTTTTTCTAGAAATGTAAATTCATCTTTGTTGCGAATTATTACAGCTTTTATTACTTTTTGAAGTAATTTTGTCGCTAATTCAATAATTTCTTCAAGATCAAAAAATGCTACTTCGGGTTCAATCATCCAAAATTCAGCAGCGTGTTTTCTAGTATTTGATCTCTCAGCTCGAAATGTAGGGGCAAAAGTGTAGACTTTTTTAAAACCAAGAGCATAGGCTTCAGCATGAAGTTGTCCTGTAACGCCTAAAGTTGTTTTTTTGTTAAAAAAATCTTTTTGCTCATCGTCAACAATAAAAGTTTCACCAGCACCTTCACCATCGTTTGATGTTAAAATTGGCGCTGAAAAATTAACAAATCCTTGACGACGAAAAAATTTATGAATTTCATAAAAAAGTGAAGATCTTAGTTTCATTATCGCACGAAAAAGTCGAGTTCGGTGACGAAAATGTGGAATTTGTCTTAAAACTTCTAAGGAAATTTCTTGATTTTGAATCGGAAAATTATTGTTATAATTACGACCTTTGACCTCTAAATCCTCAACTAAAACCTCACCATTTTGTTGGCGTTCAGGAGTGCTTGAAAAAACACCACTAATTTCAATAGCTTCACCAATTGCTAAATTTTCTGCTTTTGACAAGTCCATATTATCGCTTTTAAGGACACATTGTAAATTTTTAAATGACGAACCATCATTTAGTTCGACGAACATTATTTTTAGATTACCGCGAATATTTGTAATTCAACCTTGAACTGTAATTTTCTTCTGATCATACAACTCAGGATGTATAAAAATTTCATTAATTGATACCGACATCTTATTTACCCCATTTTTCAAATATTAAATATTATACCAGAAAATACTGGTATTTTATTTATTTTTTTTAACTTCTATAAAAATTAGACTAAAATCACGAGTTTCCAGTTTGATAAGATAATCTTAAAAAACTGTCCGCGTTTTTAGACCCTTTTTTAACTTTTTTAGCAAACTCAGGAAAAATAACTATCAAGGCAAAAACACTAAATTTTAAATCTAACACTCGCGAAAGAAAAATCTACTTATTAATCAAATAAAGTAAACTAAAAAAAGCTAAAATTTTAACTTAAAAAGCAAAATTATGAAATTTTTAAACTACCTTTTTTAGTTAAAAACCTAACAAAAATCATAAAAAAATACAACTACTATTTAAACTCAATGCAAATAGAAAACTCATTTTTACTTACATTGAGCCTAAAAAAATATATGAAGTTTTGAAAGAACAATAAAAAAAGCCTTAAATTTATAGATTTCTAAACGGTTAAATTTAAGGCATTCCATCATATTTAAAAATATAATGGATAATTCGCATTTTCTGATTTTCTAGACAAAAAACATAACTAATTCCCCCTTAATTCAATATTAAATTTATTAATTCATTCTTAGTGGCTCTATTATAACATAATTTTTTCTTAGACCAAGCATTTTTTTTTTTTTTTTACAAAGGGTTAATTTTAAAATAATAAAAATTAAGATTTTAGGTCAAAAAACCCATATTTAGCGGCGCTTTTGCATATTTATATTCACTAAAAAGTAAATTTTTGTCATCAAACTTTCAGACTCAGGTATCTACACCATTTTTTAAATAATAAATAAAATACCAGAAATTACTGGTATTTTATTTATTTTTATGATATTTGAGAATTAAATTAGATTAAAAATTGCAAAATTATTCCTTACCGTCTTCAGGAGTTACAAAATTAACCTTAATATTCTCAACATCAAAAGCAAACTGGAAGGAATTTCCTGATCCTGCCCTAATTCGGTTGATAGTTCAAAAAGTATCTACTTCCATAATTGGAATAATTGGTGAAAATTCACGAATTATTTTTTCAAAAACCAGCACAAATTCAAAAACTCTATTCTGAGTTCAGCCTTCTCGTCTTTCTTGGGCAGTAAAAATTGCGTTAAAGAATGAATCAATTCTGTTATTATATTCATCTAATGATTCAGAGAATTCTGGAACTAAAATTGGCTTATTATTATAATCGGTAGCAGGAATTTTTTGATCTACATCAAGGTAGACTTGTTTAAAAATAGTCTTTCCTTGGGCGTCAACTTTTAATTTTCGGGTAATTAGTTCTTCAAATTTCTTTAAAAAAACGTCAGAAATTTCGAGTCTTTTAGCAATTTCAGCTCTTTGCTCAGGTGAAATTTCATTTCACATTTTTCAATAGGTCATTGAAGAAGCTGGATTTGACTCAAGTCCAGAAAATTTATTATCACTAGGTGAAATTTCATCTGTGTTGAAAAACGCTTTTATATATGAATGAGGTTGAGATCCACCGATGTTGAAAAAGTCAAAGTTTTTCATTGTTAAATCAAAGTCACCAGTTGAAAGTCTTTGTTGGTAAATTCCATCAGGAAGTCTAACAGGGTCAATTTCGATAAAATTATTAGTATTTCGGGCTAAAATGTCCTGCAGACCGATAGCAACTTTTTCTTCGGCATCATCTTTATAAATGAAACTTAGTTTAACTTTTCTAACGCCTGGATTATTTTTTTTGAATCTTTCAAGGAAAAAATTTGCAGCTTGCGGACTATAAGAAGTATCAACTCGCGGAACAGATTCAAATCAAACACCTTTTGCTAAATGTGAGCCATAATTTTGGGCTAAAACTGGAAATTCAATTTGTTTGCCGTTTGAGTCTAAAAGTTCTGAACGGTAGTTTCTGTTTTCTAAAAAGGTTTCCAAAGGATATCCCCGAGCTGTTAAAATACTGTCAAAATTAGTTCAAGTTGTCTGTGGAAAAGAGTGATCAAGACCATATAAATTAAGTAAATCAATCCGGTTTATCCCATAAAAAATAACTTTTCGAAGATCTGAATCTTGAAGATAGGATTTTCCTTTTTTGACATTGTCCAAATTAACTTGGATTCCGATTGTACCATATCCGGTTTGTTTTTCCATGTATTTTCTTGTTCTTTCTTCAGATCAGAATTTGGACTGAAATGTTGAAGGAATTTTAGTTTTTGCAATATAGCCATCAAGGAAAAGTGAAGATAAAAGCTCAGGTTGTTCGGCAAAAAAGACTTTAATTTTGTTAGGAACAGTTTTATCTGATGAATAATAACTTTGTTTTTTTGTTAGAATCATGGAACCTTGAGAACCTAAATTAAGTTCAGAAATATCAAAAGGTCCGTTAGTTAAAAATTTCGATAAATCAGTACCAAAATTATTAATTCCACCAGCATGAATCTCAACAAATTCACGATTTATTGGGAAAAATATATCAGGATAAACGATCTGTCTGTACAAGTTAATGAATTTTTTTGCCGCTGAGTCTTCAAATTGAATTCTAAGTCCATATTCGTCCCCAGGCAAAAAATCATATCTTGGAATTAAATTAGGGCCGTCAAAAATTTGTGAAGGGTCTAAAAATGGGTTTTTTGTTAGTTTAATTACAGATCTTTGGCCATTTTCGACAACATTAATTTCAGTTGAATTAGCACTAAAATCGGGATTCAAAGACAAATTAGCTTGAACTAATTCAACAGCTTCTTTATTGGTCATTTGTTCAAAAATTTGACCTGTGTACATTCCAAATTTTCGCGCTTCTTCTCTGAATTGAGCAACATATTCTTCATCGCCTTGGTTTTGTGATTCAAAAACTTTTTGGTCAAAATCAAGACTAACTTTACCAGTTTTTTCGTCTTTTATGTATCTTTTTTGACCAAAGGGATTTAGATAAGGATTTCCAAATTTTGAGACATAATCCTGTTGTAGTGAGATCATTCTCTGGGCATTTTTAATATTTGTTGAAAGAACTTTAACTAAATTAGGCGAAGCGACATTAATATTTAGTACATATAAAATATAGTCAATAAAATTTTGGGCAATAACAGGTTGATTATTTGACCATCTTGAAGCACCTTTATTCAAAAAAATTGAGGTTGAAACGATTGATTGAGAAGCATTTTGAATTCCAATAAAAGATTTTGAGCCACCACTTGAAGGAGCTATTGACCCAAGTGTCAAAGAAAAATCGCTAATTGGATAAGAAGAACCATCAGCACTAATGCTTGTTGGATTTTGAAGAATTTGATTTGCAGATGCACTTTGAAGATTTGTGCTATAAAGTTCAAAGGTAATTGAAGGCAAATTTAGCTTTGCTCCGTATGAATTTGAAGCAGATGGTCCTGGTTTTACAAAAGATTCAACTAAAGAATTGAGAATTTGGTGTGAAGAATTATTCTTTACATAATTTAGAGTGTTAATTGTTGTTGTTGAAACTCCAAAGTCAAATTCCTCTCGATTTCTTTCAAGAGCAGAAGCACAAGATAGTAAAGTAAATGTGGGTACTGCAACAAAAGTGTTTAAAATCAGTAACTTTTTAAATTTATTCATATTAGCTCCTATTTAAATTGAGGTCTGATTACAAGGAATGTTTGATTTGATTTTTGTTCAATATATGTTGGGGCTAAATTGAAGTTTTTACCGTTTTCAGCAAGATATTTTGAATTTCCTAATGTAAATAAGTCTTTAATTTCTTGCCTGTTTTCATCTGAAAAGTAAATTCTGAATCTTTTTAGACCGTCAATTCCTGGTCTAAGAAGTGCATTTTTGAACTCACCGATAATTGACCAAGATGAAATTCATGAGCTATACCCTTCGTCTTTTAGCGTCCATTTTGTTGATAAATCAGCTTGTTTTTTTAGATAAAAAATGTTATTTGTAGAATCACTCACTAATTTGATGTAGAATTTTTGGGCTGTTTGTTCATCTTCAAGAGTTAAATATTTCGCTTTTTGGGCATCTTCATTTTTTAGAAAACCTCAAAAGGCAACTTTATCTTGTTTAGAATCACGCCAAATTCCTGAAAGCGATCTTTGGCCAACACCTTGCGTTTTGAGAGAATAATACCAAAAGGCTTCTGGTCTGTTTGTTACTTTTTCACCTTTTAGGTTAGTTATTCGAATAGTTTGATCTTCAACAGGTTCCAAATTGTCATCATACAATTCTCAATTTAGCACTTTTCTTTGGAAGCGATCTTTAAAAAACCCGTTATTTGTAGAAATATTTTGATTTATATAGCCATTTCTTCAACGAAGATTTCCAACAACTGGTTGAATATTTGCTCTACTAAATGTTTGTGAATCGCCAAGTTCACCTTTGTAAGCTGAAAGTACTCGAGATAATTCAATTGAAGTTTGAGCAAAAATATCATCTTTTTGGCTTTTAATTTTGGCATTAACTTCCTGAATTCTGCCTTGATTTTCGATGTTTTTTAAGGTTTTATCAATGAATTTTTCAGGTAGTTCTTCACTTTGGATTTTTTCAATTTCGGCCTTTTCTTGCTGACTAAACTCAAGAACTTGATCATAAAGTTGTTTTTCTTGTGCTTTTTGGAAAGTTTGTGTTAGGTTTTGGTATAAAGTATTTAAATTTTCAGAATTTTTTGAAGTTACATAATTAGTCAAAAAATAGTTAGTAAATGGACTAATTAAAGTTTGAGAGTATGCCTGGGCGATGTCAAAAGCGGGAATGAAATTTTTAATCCATTTTCTTGTATAAATTGCATCAACAAAATACTCATTTCCAGTATTAGATTCAGAAATATTTTTATAACCTGGCATAATATTATCAAGCGTTTCGTCACTTGGAGAATAATGAATTTGAACATAGTCTCTTGTTAAAGATTCGGGAAAATTATAGACATAATTACTGAAAAAATCATCAGGTTTTGTCTCGAATCTAGCTGAATTTTTTGCCCGAAGTCATGAAAGTTCAAGATCTGTATTCATTCGTTGGAATTGCTGAATTCGACTAGTTCTACCAATTGAATAGTCAACAAAGGTTTTTGTCCCTACTAAATATTGCAATTTGAACAAATCCAAGTCCTTTGCATCTATTTTTATTTGACTTAAAAAGCCCTTAAGTCATCCAAAAACTTGTGATTTTTCTGAATCATTTAAATCTGAATCAACAAATGATTCTTCATCTAAAACTAAAGAATTTGTTTCATCAAAACCTGCAAAAGTCAATCATGCAATTTTAATTTTATCATCAATGTTTGTAAGTTTACCAAATTTGGTTGCCGGTAAAGTTGCTTGTGTTTTTCGGGAAAAATTTTTAAATCCCATAAAACCAACAGATGATAAAAATAGGTGATCAATATTTTTATTATCTATTTTTGTATTTTTGATCAACAAGTTTAGAGTTGATTGCTCAAAGGCTTCCATTAAATTGTTTGCAAATTTTTGCAAATTTTGTTGTAATTCTTCTTGAGAAATATCAAAAATTGACAATAATTTTTCAATTTTTGATTCAAATTTTTCGGCTTTAGTTCATTTAAGCGCTGAATTTCCATTTTGATTTTCTTTTAATTTGAAATTTTTAGACAAATTATCAAAACTATATTTATAAAGGTCAAACTTAGAGTTAACATAGTCAAAATCTCAATTTCTAACAAATTCACCGTTAATTTTTGTAATTTTAAGTGCAAATGGATCAATTGAAATAAATTCTATAAAATCTGAAATTGATGAAAATTCTGTTTGCCTATTTTCGTTTTGATATCCAAAATAATTATTTTCATAATCAAAACCAAAAAGAGTTTTGTCTCAAGCATCGAGGTAAATTTTGGATTTATCAATTGTTGCACCTGAAACGTTAAATTTAAAATCTTCAGCAATTCCAAAAAACGGATGTTCAGCAGTAACATTTGAAAATTTTAAAAGATTTCCAAGAGGTGAAGTTCAGCGAGTTGATAAATCTTTTTTCTCATCAAATTCACTCTGATCAAGAACGTTATCAAGTTGACTTTGAAGTTGAGTTTGAATTCTAACATTAAAGTCATACTTTGGATTTTGATAATATTGCTTTCCATTTACTGAAATTATTTTTCCAAAATATGAACCAGCAAAAATCGGACCGTTAGTTAATTGAGAAATATCTGGATTATTTGGTGATAAAATGTTAAATTCATCTAATGATAAAAATAAGTGACTAGGAGCAATGCTTTTGCCATCTTTGTCAGTGAATTTTATAATTTTGTCTAAGTTTTCATATAGTTTGCTTTTAAGTTGGTTCGAAAAGGCTCTAGTCAAAATCCCAATCGCAGGATCACTTTGCCCTTTGGATGAAAAAGATGTAGCTAAAGTTTGAAAATAAACAGTGTATAAAGTTTCAAGAATTGAGACTATTTGATTTATTTTTTTGAAAAGTGAATCTTTAAAAGTTGAAATATTACTTAAATTTGTGTATAAATCTGAATCATTTTGTTCAGAAATGCTAATAATCTTGTTGAGAAGCGGTTGAATTGTATCTTGAAAATTAAATGTTTTTTGAAATTCTGTGATAATTGTAGCAATTTGGCTCGAAGAACTTGGTTGAGTTCCTTTAAGCAATTTAAAAAAATCATGAAACTTAAATCCCAAAGAATCTTCTTTATCCAATAATTCTTTTGCTAAATTAGCGACTGGTTGAGGCGCACTAAGCGAAAGTTGAACTTGTAAAAGAAATTGTGACAAGTCAAAAACTGAATCAGGAATTTCAACACTAACATTTAAATTTTGCGGGTTTTGACCAATAATTGTGCCAAAAAATGCTTGATTTTCAACAGGATTATGCAAAATTGAATTAAGTGATTTTTCAAAAGCTGGACTTGATGGTGAAAATCTAGTAAAAGACTGAGTACTTGTGTCTCACCCGTTATCACGAAAGTTTTTAACTATGTTAGCCTCAAAATTATTCTGAATTTCACGGATTTTTGCCTGTAATTCACTGAGACTTTCAGGATTTTTGAAAGTTAAAGGATCAATTACTGGCTTACCATTTTCGTAAAATAAGTGAACTTTCAAATTTTTAAAAGTTCTTCGGTCAGCAGTTGCTTCAAAATCAGCAACTCGAATTTTACCTTGTGCGTCAAATTGAATTTTATTCCCGGCTCCATCAGTTAATGAATCAGCAAAAATGCCTCGAATATCGTTAGAATTTATAAATCCTTTTTGTTTTTCAGTCTCTTGATTTGATTCATCTTCAGTATTTTGTTCTAAGGTTGAATTTCTATTTCGGAAGAATTTAGAAGCACCTGAAATTCCAGGATTTATTGTTCCTGAGTCTGGATCAATTGAGTTTAGCAAAAAAAGGTCGTATAATTTTAGTTTTCGAATATCTGCAGCAGTTTTAAGCCCATCGATAGTTTGTAGGAATCTACGAGATTTTTTAGAAATTAACTTATCAAGATCTTGATTTTCTTTGGCGCCAAAAATTTCAGATTCATCCTCAAAGTTATTTTCGCTGTCAAAGCTAAAATTTGGATAAATTCCTTTATCTTCAGGGTTCAAACTTGGAGTTGCTTTTCGCAAACTTAGACCAGAAGATCTTGCATTAAGATATTGTTGAAGAACATCAAAATTATAGAAAGACTGTAAACTTATTCCGGTATTTGTTGAAAGAGCATTCAAAACAACGTTTAAATCTGGATCAGAGTTGTCTTGGGCATAATTTAGAGTTTGATGGTGTCCATATTCATGAGCGCCAACATATTTTAAATAGTTAATTCCAGTTGTTTTAAAAAATGGTGAAGATGCTTTTAAAAGTGCAATATAAGGAATTCTTGATGAATGCGAATAACCAATAAATTCGCCATGTTTTGTGGTATATTTTTTTAAACCTGTGTTTGGGTCAACTCCAGAATCAACATAAGTACCAACAAGATTTTCGCCATTTGTTGATTTATGTTTTAAAACTTTATCAATTAGTCCATCAAAAATTTCACCATAAAGTTGGTAAACTTTTACCGTTTGTCCGTCTTTTAGAGTTTCTATTTCCTGAATAACCTTTGGAATTGCCCGGTTTTTTCAGTCAACAGCAATTTTAAAACTATCAAATTCTTCAAGACTTTGAGCATAATTTGCACCTGTTGGATCTAGGTTGAATTTGATTGTTTTAGCTGGACTTTCAGGTTCTTTTGGATCTGTTAGTTCAACTTCTAATTCATAATTTGATAATTTTTTGACTGACTTAATTTGGTATGATGATCACAAACTAGCATCAAATTCGGCTAGAAATTCGTTTTGCGCTTCAATTGAAGGACTTTCAGTACCAGATCCAAGTGGAAAAAATAACCTATTTTCAGGACTTTTTTGATAAATACCAATTGTTTTTCCAACTGGATGATCTATATTATATAGGTCATAAAATCCGTTTTTAACAATTTCATCAACTTTTTGGGAAATTTTAGTCGCTAATTCGGCGGCAATAAGTGTTGAAATATCAGGATTTACATTTTGAGTCAATAGAAAATCTATTGTTTCTTTACCATTAGCAGGAGTTTTTTGGTCTTCAGAGGTTGGATCAGACTCAAGACCTTCAAGGTCTAAAGAAAGAACTCCGCGCGGAACATTATTGTCATCATTTTTAAATTCCTGTCTAATTGTATTAAAAATATCACGTATTTTATAGGTTTTTTTAAAATCTTCGGGAAATTTGAAGCTATAATTTTTAGGTAACTGAATTTCATTTTCATGTGCAAACATGAGAATTGCGAGTTCAAATTTTTTCTCTACATCCTCGATTTTTTGGTTTTGATTATTAAAAACCAAAAAATTCTCAGGGTCTTTAAATTTTTCTAATTTAGTTAAAATTTGTTCATCATCAGCGAATGAATTTTTTAGAATTTTAACTACATCATAAAGATAAATTGTTTCATTTTTGACAAGATCAGTGGCTGGAATTCCGGCAATAACTTTGGTTTTGTCATAATTTGCTAAAACTTGTTGTTGTGGAATTGTTCTAAAATATTCATCAAGCGATTCTTTTGAAATTGCATCATCAAAAATTTTGTAAGTTAAATTGTCAAGTCCGTTACCTTTTCCAGCTAATTCTGAATAAATTGGGAATGAACCAAAAAATGAATCAGGATAAAATTCTATTTTTGCTTCTTCTTTTCTAACAGCTGAATGTTGACCTAATAATAAGTTATTACCTGATCGTGTTACCCCTTTTTTTAGTGCAAAATGTTGTAATGTCAAAGCATCAGGTCCTCAGGAAACATTTTTATTGAATCATTTTGCATATTCAAGAAATTCTGAAGGTGAAATAGCATCCCAATACTCATTAACAAATTTCATAACCCCTAATTGTAGTTCAAAAATTGGAGTTTGACGGTTATATGTTTGGGCAAATCAATCTGCAAATTCTGATTCAGTAAAAACTCGTTTTTCTGATTTAATTTTTGGGTTTAAAAAAATACCATATTTGCCGTCTTTATTGTCTTCTAAAGGTGCAAAAGTTGCGATTCGTTCGCCTTGGGCATTCAAAAAATTAGCAAAAACTAACTCATCTTGTTTAATTTCATAAATATTATCTGAGGCAACATCAAGATTGTAAACTCCAAGTTCGTTATTATTTGCATAAAGTTTAATTCCGCCCATAATTCCGGCAGCCGTTCCCGCAAGTCCGCCGCCAGCAAGCAAATAACTAATTAAAATACTAGTTTTTTTCATAATTATAGTCTCCTAATTTCCAACGTTTTACTTCAGAAAAAGTGGCTAAAATATAATGGTTATTTCCTAAATCAATCCACTCAGGTTGGTTTGATTCTGAATAGTTATGCATTTTTGGATCATAAATAAATCCAGCAAGTGATTCACCTTTTGATTCAATTGTTGGGATTGATTCAATCAATGATTTTGTATAAGGGTGTAAAAATTTTTGGGTTATTTCTTTTGTTGGACCAATTTCTAAAATTCGACCTCGATAAACAACAGCAATTCGGTCTGAAATGTATTCAACCATTCGAAGATCATGGGAAATGAAAAATATTGTTAAGTTATATTTTTCCTTTAAATCTTTAAAAATGTTGATAATTTGGGCTTGAATTGAAACATCAAGTGCCGAAATTGGCTCATCAGCAACAAGAATTTTAGGTCTAAGTAATAAAGCCCGACAAATTCCAATTCTTTGTTGTTGTCCTCCTGAAAATTCTAAAGGAAATCTTGACAAAACTGAGCTATCAAGTCCAATTGAGGCGAGCATGTCTGTAACGTATTTATAGGTTACATCTTTTGTTGGTTTTTCCAAAAAGTTCTTTAAAAATAGAGACTTTTTTTGGATAAAGTCAACAATATTTGGGTGAATTGAGCTAATTTTTTTCAGGTAATTTATTAAATTAGCAAACAAATCTGACACTGAAATTTGTCTTGTGTTTTTGTAAAATTGATCGCTAATTTGATTGATTAAATTTTGAGGAATTTTTTGGCTTTTAAGAATTTTTACTAGATTTTCAAAGGTATTTTGGTAATAATGTTGTGAAAATAGTTGTTTTATTGAACCTTTTTTTCGTTGTTCGAGGTTGACTATTCCTTCGGTAACTACATCATAAATATTTTTATAAGGATTAAGTGAAGAAAGTGGATCTTGGAAAATCATTTGCACATTTGAAACTAACTCATCAAGAATTTTAGCGCGGATTTTACGAGTATTTTTTGGTAACTCTAAATTATTAATAGTGATTTTTCCAAAACTTCGAGGAACCAAACCTGCAAGCGCAGAACCGGTTGTTGACTTTCCTGAACCAGACTCACCAACAAAAGAAAGAACTTCACCTTCATAAATATTGAAACTTATGTCATGAATAACTTTGTTTTTTCGATTACCAGTTCCATAGGTAATATCGACATTTTCAAAGCTAACAATTGGTTTTTTGCCGCTAGATTCAAGCATTTTTTTAACACCAGGAGTTAATTGACGCCAAGTTTGGCGGACAATCTTACCAAAAAAATAAGTGTTTTTTTCAAGATAAAATTTAGAATTATTGCTCATTATTTTGCCTCATTTTTTGAAATTGGAGTCATTTTTGGTAAATAATTTTTGGTGGCATAACTTTTGGTGCTTTTGGATCAAGAAGCGCTGATTTTATACGGTGAGTTGGACTTATTTTATAAAATTTTGGTTCAACAAAAAAATCTTGTTCTAAGGCATAATCATTTCTGACCGCAAATGCATCACCGACAATTGAATTTAATGAAGAAGGAACTACCCCACGAATTGACTGTAAACGATCGCCTTTATTTATATCAGGCATTGAAGTTATTAGCCCTCAAGTATACGGATGTCTTGGATTTAAAAGAATTTCGTCTCTTGTTCCTTCTTCAACAACTTGACCAGCATACATAATTGTGATGTAATTTGCAAGTGAAGCAACCACTCCTAAGTCATGGGTTATAAAAATGATCGTAATTTTTAGTCTTTTTTGCAAATCACGGATAATATCAAGAACTAAAGCCTGAACTGTTGTATCAAGTGCTGTGGTCGGCTCGTCCATAACAATAATTTTGGGCTCAAGCGAAAGAATTGCTGAAATGACAATCCGTTGAATCATTCCACCTGAAAGTTCATGAGGATATAATTTCATAACCATTTCAGGATTGACAATTTTTGTCATTTTTAAGTATAAAAGCGCTTTTTCATATGCTTCTTTTTTATTTTTGACAATTTTATTTAACAGCATTCCTTCCATTATTTGTTTGCCAATTTTTTTGGTTGGATTCAAAGTTGACATCGGATTTTGGAAAACAGCAGAAATTATTTTGCCGCGATAATTTGAAAGTTCTCAAGCACGAAAGTCAAAATTGTGAACTGGATTGTTAAATAATCTTATCTCCCCTGATTCAACAACAGCATTTTCGCCAACAAGTCCATAAAGACAAGAAGTAATTACCGATTTTCCTGAACCAGACTCGCCAATTATTGCATGAATTTTTCCTTCATAAAAATCAATTGAAGCATTACGAATTACAATATTTCGGATTGAAGGATTAGCTGGATTAACAAAGGATAAATTTAAATTTTTAATTTGAGCAACAATTTTGTACTTTTTATTACCAATTTGTTTGTAGAGAACATTTTTAGAAAAAGCTTCAAAATCAAAATGGGAACGGTTAAAGCTTGTGTGTCAATATTGTTGAATTCTATTTAAAATAGCTTGGATTTTATAGGATTTTTTTGATTTATAATGTTTTTTTATGTTAACTTCATAAGCCAAAAATTCTTCTTTAAGTTCCAAAAATTTTTCTTGATATTGTTTTTTATCCAATTTTTTTTGTTCTAAAAGTTCTAAATCTTTTTTAAACTTTTCTAAATTTTTTGCTAATTTATAACACAATGTTGGATTCTCGGCATTTTTGCAATCAGAAAATTTGGCCAAAAAATAAGAAATCATTTATCTTTGCCTCCTTAGAGCGTCTTGAACTGAATTTCCGATCATTTGAATTGAAGAAGTTAACAAAATTAAAAAGAATGAAGGAATTAAAACATAGCGAGGATACAAGGTTACAATTGGAATTCCTGAATTAATTGCATTTCCTAAAGTTGGAACGTTTGGTAATGACAGACCAATAAAAGCAAGGCCAGTTTCACCAAGAATAGTGCCTGGAATTACAAAAACAATATTTGTAATTAAAAGTGGAATAATTACTGGCACAAAATTAAGTAGAATTTTATAAGAAGGAGTTCCTAAAACACGTGATGCAATTACTCATGTAAAATTTCTAGCTCTTTTTATTTGGGCACGAACTTGATTTGCAAGACCGATTCAGCCTGTAAGTGAAAATGATAAAACTAAAACTCAAAAACTCGGGCGTAAAACTAATGTCATCAAAATAATTACTAAAATTGTTGGTATGTTTGAAATTATTTTAATAATAAAGGTAAAAATTTTGTCAAAAAGGTCAAAATTACCCATTAGTGTTCCAAAAAGAGTTCCAAGCGCGACATCAAAAAGCGCAACAATAAAACTTAAAATTAACGAAAACTGCAGTCCGTGTCATAAAAATGCCCAAACATCACGACCTTGAGAATCAGTACCTAAAATAAATCCTTGTGTAAAATAGTTTAAATTTTTCATATTAGGTCGAAGTTCAGTTGGCGATCCGGTTGTAAAAGGGATAATAATTGCCAAAATTAACATGAAAATAATGGTAACAATTCCAAAAACACCTGAAAAGGAACGGGAAAATCTGAGAAAAACTTCATAAAAATTATTACGGGGTTTGCCAAAATAATTACGATCAAAACTTTTTGATTGAGCAACCATTAATTTTCACATTTGGTATGAAAAGGGTTGCAAAAATGGATTAGGTTTTAAGTTTTGGTCAATATATTTTTCAATTGACGGAAATTGATTCATTATTTTGCCCTCCTTCTAATTCGCGGATCAAGCAATTCGTAACTAATATCACGTAATGTATAAGAAATTATTGTCAAAAGTGAGTAAATAATTACTAAGAAAAGAATAATATTATTATCTTTTGACTGAATTGCGTCAATCATGATTCCCCCAGATCCTGTAATTAAAAAGATTTTTTCAACAAAAATTGATCCAATGAAAGAACCTAAAACAACTAACGGGAAAAAGGTTGCAATTGGAAAAAGTGATGCCTTAAGTGCGTGAGTTCAAACGAAACGATTTCTTGTTAAATTTTTTAAATATGCAAATTTGGCATGCATAGAATTTAACTCATTATTAAGTTCAAATCGAATGTATCGCACATAACTAATTACAGATCCAATCGAAAGGGCGATGGCAGGTAGGACAAAAGTTGAAAAATCCTGTATATTAAAAATGTAAGGAATTCCGGCTTTTTGACCAAAAATTAAAAGAAAAATTGCAAAAACTAGCGAAGGAATTGAAGAAAAAATCGCTATTCAGACTGTGGCTAAATTGTCAAAAAACTTTCCTGGATTTTTTCCAACAGCAATCCCAAGTGGAACTCCAACTAAAAGTGTTAAAATAACTGAAACAATACCTATAGAAAAGGATGTAAAAAACCTTTGCCAAATAAAGTCACTAATTTCTACACGAGGTCTAAGACTATATGAAATTCCAAAATCAAAATTGATAAAATTTCAAAGGTAGTTGAAGTATCGTTGCGCTTGAGGCAAGTCAAGCCCATAAAGTTGTTTTTCCGCTGTTTTTTGAGCCTCATTTAGGCCATCAAGAAAACCTGGCTCACCTGGAATTGAGTCAATCAGAAGAAAAACTAACGTTGCAACAATTCAAGCCACTATTACAAATTCGAAAAAAATTTTTACAATTTTTTTCGAAAAACGGAAAAAAAACGAGTCAAAACCCAAATACTTTAATAGTGGATTTTTCTTTTTCTTTGTTGGCGGAATAGTATAAATATAATTATAATCAATATTCTTTTTGGCTACACCTTGAATTGAAGGGCTTATACCTATTTTTAACAGATCTGTGCGATGTTCACCATCATTTTTTAGCGTCATTTTTTTCCTCATTATTTAGTTTTAAATATTTTTTAAATAAAAAAACGGGTTTTTGGCCCGTTTCAAATTAAATTTAATATTATTTTTTAAAATTTTACAAAATTAAATTTGAAATGGGCGAGTTTTTAATATTTTTAAAAATATTTTTATTTTTGTATGAATTAATGGATTTATAAAAAACATTGAAAAAAGAAAATGCAAAAAAACTGATTTTTTTAGAAAAAACCATTGATCTAAATTCTCACATATTAAAGATATTTAAGATGAATTGCATATCAATTTCCTTATTACATAAAATACAATTAACATTTTAACACAAAAAGTAAAAAATTAATCAATTTATTTTTTTTTTTTTTTTTACAAAAATGATTACCTTATGTAAATAGCCTAATTTTCTTATTTGCAAAAGCTTTTGCATTAGTCAAATTCATAATTAAATTTAAAATTATCGCTTTCAAAATTAGCAACACTGTCTTGATATGGAATAGCAAAACTTTGAATAACAACTCGAAAAATAGGGTCTATGTGTGAAATTTGGAGCGGACTATCGGGTATTTTTGGGTTTGAATCAGAAAAATTAAAACTATAATCAGCAACAGATTCGGGTTGATCAATATTATTAATTAGCTGCAAATCGTACTCAGAGTTTAAATTATCTTTTGAATTAAGCTTAATTTTGAATGGATTTTCTAAACTTTGATTATGCCAATGAAGTCTTAAAATAGGAGTTGGATTTGTGTTTGGGGCACTTATTTTTCATTTTTTATCAGATTTTGTGTCATTTTTTTCATTAGTTTGAAGATTTGAACCGCCGAGAGGTGATGAAAAAATAAATTTATATGCATTAATTAAAAGATAATTTTTATTGTCTTTTTGAATAATATTTGGTTTTAATAACTTAGTTTCAATATAGCGTCAATTTTGCGTAAAAATTTTTGAAATTATTTTATGTTTTTCAAAATTATCTTTACCAGAATCATTTAATAGCTTAGTATTTTCGTCATTTATTTTTTTACCAGAATAAGCAGCGGATGTTTTTTGAAAGATATTTTGCAAGAAATTTGGATTAATTTCCTCAGATGAGTCAAAATTGTCTTGAAAAGCTAAAATTCGATTTTTATTATCAAAAACAAAACTTTTTGCAACATTAGAAGTATAAATTTTGCTTTTTTCCTCGGGCAAAAGATTAATTAGGCTAGGTTTATTTAAAAATCATTTCAACCTAATAGCATTTACTTCTGAAACATAAAGATCAAATGAACGCGGTGCACGTTTTTGGAATTCATCCTTGTTTTCTGGAATTGGAATAATAATTGATGGAATAGAAGAATCATTTGTTTCTGTTTTTGGTTGAGAGCAGGAAATAAGAAAGATTGGCAAAATTGCTAATCCACTGAAAAATTTATAAATATGTTTTTTTATTGCCACCAAAAACCTCGCTTTTTAATCTTTTATTTAGCTTTTTTTAATCTTTATTGAAAATTAGAGGTCTAATATTAAATTTAGAAGTTATTTTTATTAGATTTTTACTTTAATTTAATAGAAATTGTAATATAATTTTTAGATATTTTATTAAATTATAATTTAAAGAGACTCAAAAATGATTGAAATTAAGGATTTATCAAAAATTTTTGCTGATAAAGTTTTATTTCAAAATGTAAATTTAAAATTTACAGAAGGAAATACTTATGGAATTATCGGCGCAAATGGAGCTGGAAAATCAACTTTTTTAAAAATTTTAGCTGGCTTTATCGAACCTTCATCAGGATCAATTCAAACATCACAAAATCAAAGAATTTCGGTTTTATCACAAAATCACTATGAATTTGACGATTTTATTGTTACTGATGTTGTAATAATGGGAAACCAAAAATTATACGAAATTCAACAAGAAAAAGATCAAATTTACGCAAACCCGGATGCAACTGAGGCTGATTATAACCGCGCTGGAGAACTTGAAGAACAATTTGGACTTTTAGGTGGTTGAAGTGCTGAAAATGATGCGCAAATTTTACTTTCTGCACTTGAAATTCCTAAGGAATTTTGATACTCAAAAATGTCAGAATTAAAATCTTCCTATAAAGTCAAAGTACTTTTAGCAAAAGCGCTTTTTGGAAATCCTGATATTTTGATAATGGATGAGCCAACTAACCACTTAGATTTTAAAGCTATTAAATGGCTTGAAGAATTTTTGATTAATTATAAAAATATTGTTTTGGTTGTTAGCCATGATAGCGATTTTTTGGATCAAATTTGCACTCATACTGTTGATATTGATTATGGTGAAGTTAAAATTTTTACTGGAAATTATAGCTTTTGAAAACAATCATCTGAGTTATTAAAAGAACTTCAAAAAAATGCTAATGCAAAAAAAGAAGAACAAATTGCAAAATTAGAGGCATTTATAGCAAAATTTTCTGCAAATGCTTCTAAATCTGCCCAGGCAACTTCGCGAAAAAAATCCCTTGAGAAAATTCAGCTCGAGGAAATTAAACCTTCATCACGTAAATATCCTTACATTCGCTTTAATGTTTTTCCAAGACCTGGAAAACAAATATTAAATGTTGAAAATTTAAGTTATAAAAATCCTGAAACTGGTGAGTTTTTATTTAAAAATGTGTCTTTTACACTTCTACCAGGCCAAAAAATGGTAGTTTTTGTTGATGATGATTTAATAAAAACTAAATTACTTGACATTATTGCCGGAAAAGAAGCCCCAACTTCTGGCACAATTACTTGAGGTTCGACAATAAAATTTGATTATTTACCAGCAAACACAGATGATTTTTTTAATTCAGATTTAGATTTAATTTCCTGAATTTCACAGTGGCCAATTTTTAACACACAAGACGAAAATAAGGACAATTCAACCCATAGAATGCGTGCTTTTTTAGGAAGGATGTTTTTTAGCGGCGACCAAGTTTTTAAAAAAGTCAATGTTACATCTGGTGGCGAAAAAGTTCGTCTTATGTTTTCAAAAATGATGCTAAGTGAATCAAATTTTTTAATTTTTGACCAACCACTTAATCATCTTGATTCTGAATCAATTGATTCTTTCATTGAAGGTTTAAAACTTTATGATTCAGGAGCAATTTTTACAACTTATAATCTTGCCTTAATAAGGGAAGTTGCAAATGCGATTTTGGATATTAAGCAAGATTCAGCTGTATTTTTTCAAGGTACACTAGCTGAATATGAGAAAAAAATAGGAATTTAGTCTATAAAAGTATTTTGTTTTAACTTTTAAATTTAATTTAGGAATATATTAAATGGTTTTTGATACTATTTGTGCGATTGCATCAGGAGCAATAAATCAAGCAATTTCGATCATTAGAATTTCAGGACCAAACGCCTTTAAGATCATGGAAAAAATTTTTACCGGGAAAATTGGCAATTCCATGGAAATAACTTTTGGCTGGATTCATGATAATCAAACTAAAATTGATCAAGTTTTAGTTTTATGATTTGCTGGAAATAAAAATTTTGTTGGCGAAGAAACTGTAGAAATAAACGCTCATGGCGGAGTTTTAAATACAAATTTAATTCTTGAAACTATTTTAAAAACTAAACTCGCTAGACTTGCAAATCCTGGAGAGTTCAGCTTGCGTGCTTTTTTAAATGGGAAAATTGACTTAGTTAAAGCGCAAGCAATTAATGATTTAATTCATGCTCAAGTTAAATCACAACACAATGTTGCTCTTAAACAGTTTTCTGGCGCAAGTTCAAACTTTATTAAAAAATTAATCCAACAAATCGAGGAAATTATCGGGACTATTGAGGTAAATATTGATTATCCCGAATATGATGATGTTGAAATTCTGACAAATCAGATTCTTATTCCTAAAATTGATGAATTAATAAAAAATTTTAATGAATTAATAAAAATAGCCGATAATTCAAGACTAATTTATGAAGGAATAAGGACATCTTTAATCGGCGAACCCAATAGCGGCAAGTCTTCGCTTCTAAATGCTTTAATTGACGAAAATAAGGCGATAATAAGTGAAATTCCTGGAACAACTCGTGATATTGTTGAAGGTAATTTTGTGATTGACAATTTACTTTTTAAAGTTTTTGATACTGCCGGAATTAGAAAAACTAAGCAGAAAATTGAGCAAATTGGAATTAATAAAACCTTTGAAAACATGGAAAAATCTGATTTAATTTTACATGTTATTGATGCAAGTCAAAAAAAATCTAAACATCTTGATTTAAGTGAAAAAATTAGTGAAAATCAAGTATATTTGCAAGTCTATAATAAATCTGACCTAATTGAAAATAAGGAAGAATTTGCTGATAAAATATTAATTAGCGCTAAAAACAAACAAATTGATAGCTTAATTGACAAAATTAAAACTATTTTTGCCTTTTTGGGAAAAGAAAACCAGTTTGTCGCTAATTCATTCCAAATTTCACAGATAGAACTAGCAAAAACAGCAATTGTGGAGGCTAAAAATAGTCTAGAATCTGGTTTTGGACCTGAAATTGCAATTGTAGATTTACGTAATGCTTGAAGAGAATTACAAACTATTTTTGGCAGAACAGACGATGAAAACTTGCTTGATTCAATTTTTTCACGGTTTTGTCTAGGAAAATAATAAAAATTTCCCACTTTAGCATGATCATATGACGGCATTTCATCTTTAATAATGAATAAATGTATGCTAAATTCGATCACACGAGCAAATTTTTATGCTAATTTATGGGGTTAAAACCATTATTTTTTTAAATGTTTAGTGTAAAATCAAAGCTTGTGTATGAAAATAAATCTATTATATCGTGATATTTTAAGAAATTTTTTAACGTAAAAATCATTTCTTTATGAGTTTTTATCAAAACATTTTGTTTTTTAAATTCAACAGGAACTGGGCCTAAAATACTATAAATATACGTTGCACTATCAAGTAAATTAAGATTAGTGCTGTTAGCAATCAGAACTCCGATAGAAAAATCTTATTTTGAAAATTTGTTTCTACGTTAATTTATAGCAAATTTTTGATTCAAATCAATAATTTGTTGATTCTCAATAGTTTTCATATGCTCCATGATCTTTTTTTGGCTTGATTTTGACTGAGATTTTTTTCTTTATACCGGCCTTTAGAGATTGTTTCTGCAAGCTTAACTCTAAAATTTTCAGGATTTTTAATTTTAATTTTGTACATTTCATTTTTTTTAACATTCCATAATATACCTTTTTCCTTTTTTAAGGCTAACATATACGAAGCTGTTTGTAAAAAATGATCATCTGTTAAATAGTTAACAAATTTAAGTTCATAAACTGTATTATCTTTTTCTTTTACAACATCAGCTATTCCGCGAACATTCATTGTAAAATTATTTACGTTATTATTAAATTCTAAAAAGCAACTCTGTTGAATTTTTTCGTTCCTACTAAGCTCCTCTGATAATCTTTTGTGCATTTGTTGAATAGCATTACTATCGACAAAATATGATTGCGTTTGATTAATATATCTTTTATGATTTGTTTGTAAATAAACATAAAATAGTATTAAATCGTTTAATGATTTTCTTTCTTTTTTAAAATCATCGTATTCTTTTTGCTTCTTAACATTGTAGTTTTGAATTCAATTTTGAATTTCCTTATCCATATCGTAGCCATTAAAATAATATGCTTCAAGAAAAATCCCAATACAGGGAGTAAGATCAATTAACCCATCACTGTTTTTTACCTCTATTTCGGTTTTATCCTCCCTATGAATTTGTTCTACATCAAGCATTTGGCGCATTTCGATAATATCTTTGTCATAATTATGTTGAAACATTGTAGACATTGAATATTCTAGTTTATCTTTTTGATTGCTACTAGATTGGCTTTTTATAAGAGTATCTTCATCTAATATTTTATCTTTAACTAATTTTTCATCTTTAATTTTGTAAGGTGGCTTTACAAATATGATTTTTTCTTTCCCCCTACTTGCCGCTACACAGAATATGTTTTTTACAATTTCATAATTTGCAGTAATTTTATCTAACCGGTTTTCTCAATAATTTATGGTAAAATTAAAAATAACACAAATAGGTTTTTCCAATCCTTTTGAGCTATCATATGTTGTAAAAATAGCTGAATTTTTTTTGGGCGACAAATTTGCGTCACTATCTCTTATAGAAGCATAAACGGTTTCTTTATCAAAAATATCACTATGATTTTCTCCAAGATAGTTTAATACTTCTGTCATTTCTTCACTAAATCTGGGTCCTAAACATAAGATATCAGCAGGTTTTTGTCTAGACAAAAATTCCTTAATTTCTTCCAATTCCATATATTGGATCTGGCAATTTTTGTTGACCCCTTTAATTGTTTTATTCCAAATTCGGCCCAACATATTAGCGTGTTCTTTTGGCATTCTGAAGGAGAATGTTAAGCTAATTTTTTCATATGATCCTAAAAATTTATTAATAAAATCAGTAACATTTAATTTTGTATTATCGTAAATTTTTTGATTAACATCGCCAACAGCAACAATTTGTATATTAGGATTTTCTTCTTTTATTTTTTCCAATAAGTAAGATATTTCTTCAGTAATATCTTGATATTCATCAATTAGTAAAACATCATAAGTACCAACGGAAATGTTATTTTCTAAAAATATTCTAATTGCATCTGCAGAGGAAGAATTAATATCTTCTTTTTTCAAAAGTCCGTATGCAAATCCGTGGTAGTTTTGTACAGTAACTTTTTTGTTTTCAGTCTTGTTTTTAATTTTGTTTTTAGCTTCAGCTTTTAATAATTTGTTGTAAGTTAAGTACAAAATCTCTTTACCAGTAAATTTATTACACAAAGCTTGAATTACTGTTGTTTTTCCACTCCCAATACAAGCATCAACTAGAACATTTTTGCCTTTTAATGCTAAATTAATAACTTTCTGTTGTTCCTCTGTTAGGTTCATAAATGTCAAATTAGTCCTCTTTTTTTCTATCCATGATTTCTTCTTTATTAAGTAAAATCTAATAATTTCAATATAGGTTTCTATTTTTTCTAATTCATTTTAATTTTTTTAGCCATTAAATCTTGCAAAACTAATTCGACAGTTTTTTTTAGTTTTTAATGAGTAAATTTTTATTATCTTTAAATCTTACAAGACAAATTTAATTAATTAAGCAATTAATAAATTATTTTATCATAAATCTTGATTTTTCGAATTAGCTTGGAATTACTATAATTTCAAAAAATTTTTAATTCTAATTTATTATTATTCTAATTTATTTTTGCTTTTATAAGTTATAATTTTTTAAAGAAACAACCAAATTTATACTAGCAAGATTTAAAAAATGCTATAAAAACAAAGGTTATTTTAAAAAAGAGAGGCAAAATGGACAAATTGATTCTTTTTGATATTGGCGGTACAAACATTAAAATGGGAATTATTGATAATAACAATTTTTTTCACAAAACAAAAACTTTTAAAACCAATATCAGTTCAATTCTAGAGGATTTAGAGGAAATTATCAGCTCAATTTTAGAAAAGTCAGAATTTTCTAAAGACATAAAAGGAATCGCTATTGCTACAATGGGCGGGGTTGATGTTGAAAAAAAGAAAATTATTTTTGTAAATCATAAAACATTACCATATTTTGGTAGTGATTTTTCTATTTTAGAAAAAAAATTTAATTTGCCAGTTGTTGTCGAAAATGACGCAAATGCCGCTGCAATTTCTGAAAAATTTTATCACAAAAACCTAAAAAATTACGCAACAGTTACTTTAGGGACTGGCGTTGGAATTGGAATTGTCAAGGATGAATTAATTCGAGGTGAAAATTTTCTTGCTGGTGAATTTGGTTATCTAATTTACGAGGGTCAAAGACTTGATGATTGACTTTCTTTTAGTTTGCTTGACAAAGAAATTAGTAAACTTTATAATATTAGAATTTCTGAATATGAAAAGTTTGATAATTTATATAAAAGTGACACTAATTTTCAAAAAATGATTGATGACTATTTCCAAAAAGTTGTTGAATTCACTTATCAGCTTGCAATTTTTCAAAATTTAGAAAAAATCTTTATTGGTGGAGGCTTTTCCTATATAAATAAGAAATACTTTGCAAAAATTCAGCAAAAATTCCTAAAAATGTTAGAGCAAACTCCTTATAAATGTGAACTTTTGATCGCAGAATCCAAAAATAATGCTGGTATGCTCGGTGCTTTTTATCTTTTAAGGCAAAAATTTAATCTTTAGTAGATAAATTAACAAAAACTAACAGAAATAAAGAAAAATCCCGTTTTTGCCAAAAATACGGGTTTTTTTATATATAATTATTTTATATACAAAAAATAGGAAAATCAATATAAAAGATTTTTCTATAAAAGGAGGCTAATATGGAAAAATATCATGGATTTTTTCCCGCTTTAATAAGTCCTTTTAATGAAAAAGGCGAACTTATGACTAAAAATCTTGAAGATATTCTTGATTTTTTAATTAATGTCCAAAAAGTTGAAGGTCTTTATGTCACTGGATCAACGGGCGAATTTTTGTTAATGTCTGTTGAAGAAAGACAAAAAATTTATGAAATTGTAGCTAAAAAAGCAAAAAATAAGGTAACTTTAATTGCCCAGATTGGAAGTTTAAATCTTGAAGAAGCAATCCAACTAGGAAAAAAAGCTAAAGAACTTGGTTTTGATGCAATCAGCGCAATCACACCTTTTTATTATAATTTTTCTTTTGATGAAATCAAAAACTACTACGAAGAAATTGCGAAAAACGTTGATTTGCCGATGTTTATTTATTACTTGCCCCAACTTGCAGGCTCAAAAATTAACATTGAGCAATTTGGTAGCATTTTAAATCTTAAAAATGTTATTGGCTGCAAATTTGGGTCAAATGACATCTTTTTGTTCGAAAGACTAATCAAAACTTATCCAGAAAAAATTTGAATGTATGCTTTTGATGAAGCTTTTGGACTTGCCTACCTTTTAGGAGCGCGTGGATTTATCGGTTCAACTTATAATACAAACGCAATTAAAGCAAGAAAAATTCTTGATTTGGCAAAAAAAGGTGATTTACTAGCCTTTAAAAATGAAATTCATGTTTATAATGACTATATTCAATCACTTTTAGAAGTTGGACTAATGCAAACAATCAAAGCAATTATGCAACTTTATGGTGTTGATGCTGGTTATAATCGCCTTCCCTTTAAAAAAATTGGCAGCAAAACACTAAACCAAAAGGCGCTTGAAATTAAAGAAAAATTTTTAGACTAGCTTCAACTTTTTTAAATTTTTAATTATAAAAAGTTGAGAAAGGGGGAAAATATGGAAGAAACTAAATCAAGTTTTTCAACAACTGATTGAATTATTTTAGCAATTTATATGCTTTCAATGCTATTGCTTGGATTATTTTTTTGGTACCAAGAAAAAAATAATAAGGAAAAAAGCACTGATTCTTATTTAGTAGCAAAGTCAATTAAAGTTCCGTCAATTGTTATTGCTCTTTCAATTTGGGCTACCGGGCTTTCTTCGCTTACATTTTTAGGTCTTCCCGGACTTGCTTTTAAAACAGGATGAATGTGATCTGTTGGGCAAGTGGCAATAATTTTGATTAGCCCAGTTTTAATTAAATGAATTATCCCTTTTTATCGCCAAATTACTGCAAATACCGCCTATGCTTATCTTGAAAGTCGTTATAATTATTTAATTCGGGCTTTAAGTGGTGGTTTATTTGCTATTTTTCACATTTTTCGGATTGCAATTGTTCTATATATTCCAGCACTGACTTTATCACTTTTTGTTGATTTAGACATTTATTTAATTATCGGAATTATGGCGATAGTCGTAATTTTAAACACATTTTTAGGTGGTTTTAAAGGTGTTTTGTGAACTGATGCAATCCAAGGTCTTGTTTTA
The DNA here is from genome assembly GCF_024758565.1 of Mesomycoplasma ovipneumoniae. Taxonomy (NCBI): domain Bacteria; kingdom Bacillati; phylum Mycoplasmatota; order Mycoplasmoidales; family Metamycoplasmataceae; genus Mesomycoplasma; species Mesomycoplasma ovipneumoniae. Next base: position 716,803 of record NZ_CP079199.1, on the reverse strand, counting down.
CTTTTAGGAATTATTTGCATCCTCATTTTTGGATTAGTTCAAACTGACTGAAGTAAAGACGGTATTTATCAGTCAATTTTTAATGCAGGTCAATGAAAAATAAGTGCCGCTAGTGGTGGTATGTTCCTTCTTTTTTTAGGAAAATATGTTGAGACCATTTTCTCTTATACAGCATCTCAGGACATTGTCCAAAGATATAAAACCTCAAAATTCATTTCAGGAACTAATAAAACTATCTATATTAACGCAATTTTAACTTTAATTACCATTTTTGTGTTTTATGGCGTTGGTTCAATGTTGTATAGTTACTTTAAATCCCAAGGATTTGACGTTGATGCCAAAAATTCAATTGACCAAATTGTTGGTCGCCAAGGTGCGGCAAATAATCAACTTCTTTCATTTTTCATCATAAAAGTTTTACCAACCGGACTTTCTGGTTTGATTATTGCCGCAGTTTTTGCCGCAAGTCAATCAACAATTTCATCTTCAATGAACTCGCTAGTTAATGTTATTGTTAGTGATTTTATTCAGCCAATTCGTAAATTCCGGAAAAAAGCACCTATAAAAGACCGAATAATGTTAATTATCTCAAAAATTTTAATTACATTTTTCGGAATTCAAGGAATGTTAGTCGCTTTTCTTTTGACATATTCAGGACAAACTAATTTATTTGACCTTTTCCTTGCAGTAGTTGGACTTTTTGGTGTGCCAATTGGTGCTGTTTATATGTTAGGAATTCTAACTCGAAGAACAAATTCTTTTGGTGCCGTTCTCGGAATTAGTGTTGCTTTTATTACTGCTTTATTTTTATGAATCTTTACAAACAAAAGAATTGTTCCTGCAAATTTAGTAATTCAATTTGCTAGCGAATATGTAGCACTAATTTCCTTTTTCCTTACAATTATTTTTGGTTATTTGGGTTCAATAATTTATACTTTCTTTAGTAAAAAACAGAAAAACTTAACAAATTTAACAATTTGAACAAAAACACCTGAATTTGATCAGCTAATTGCCTTAGAAAAGCAAATTGCAAAAAATGATTCTAAGTTGCAAAAAATTGCCAAAAAAGTTGCAAAAACTGTTCCAAATTTAATGCCAAAATGGTATCAAATTCTAATTTTTGGACATCCTAACTATAGAGAAAATGAGACAATCCAAGCAAATCAAGAATTTTCTCAAATTGAAAAAGCTCAAAACGAAAAATTAGCTGAATATGAAAAAATAAAGGAAAAATTAGCAAAAATCACTAATTAAAGGGTAAAAAAAATGCGTCTTTTAAAAAATAGTTTTATTGTCTCATGTCAAGCGCTCGAAGATGAGCCTCTTTATGGGGCAAAAATAATGCAAAAAATGATGAAAGCTGCGCTTTTAGGTGGGGCTGATGGTATTAGAACTTCACAAATTAACAATGTCAAAGATTTTTTTGAGTTAAACCAAAAAGTACCGTTAATTTCTTTGATTAAAAAAACTTACCCAAATTCAAGCGTTTTTATTACTCCAACTTTGGCTGAACTCAAAGAATTAATGCAATTTGATAACCAAATAATTGCAATTGATGCAACTCTGCGCAACAGACCGGCAGAAAATCTTGATGAAATTGTTGATTTTTTTCATAAAAATCGAAAAAAGAACCAATATTTACTTGCAGATTGCGCTGACTATGAAGATGTTGAAAATGCAATTAGATTAAAATTTGACTATGTCGCCCCAACTTTACGCGGTTATACAGAAACAACAAAAAACCACAATAATATTGAAAATAATTACGAGTTTTTACGCTGAATGGTTCAAAAAGTGCACAATACCGGTATAGAAGTTGTTGCCGAAGGTGGCTTTAATGAGCCTCAAAATGTAATTGACGCTTTTAAAATTGGCGCCCATTCAGTCGTTGTTGGCTCAATGATAACTCGACCTTATGTTATCACTAAATTTTTTGTTGATAAAATTCGCAAAGAAATTAACTAAGAATTTAAGGTCTATTTTTTAAAAAAAAGCTTCTTGTTAATTGATTCAAGAAGCTTTTTTTTAATTTCATAAATTTTAGGCAGAAAATAATTTGTCTTGATTTTCTAAAAGAATATCGATAGTTCTTGCAATTGTGTCAGATTTACAACTGCCAATTTTTCTTGAGGCTACCTCAATTAAATCAGGAGTTGCATCTTGCATAGCAAAACCGTATCGGGCTAGTTTTATCATTTGAAAATCATTTGAACTGTCACCAAAAGCAACTAAATGGTCAGGTGTTAGATTATTTTTAACTAATAAATCTGAAATTGCACTTGCTTTATCGACGTTTAATGGGTTTATATCAAGAAAAATTCTGTTAGTTATTGTTACTTTATAATGATTTTCTAATTTTTTAGACCATTTTTTATACAAATCTTTTATTAGTTTTTCATCATTTCGAAAAGCAATTTGAGTTATGGGATCAGTTTCAATAATTTCTAAAATTTCAAAATTATTTACTTTAGTGTAATAATTCAAATCCATTATATGTTGATTTTTTAGCCAGTCATAACTTTTTTGCGAAGAATATTCAAAAAGACGATGTGGGGTAGAAAATGCGCAAATTGAATTAGATTCTTGACAATCTTGAAATAAATCAAAGGCAACTTGCTTTTTTAGTGTCCCGTTATTTATTGTTTTTTTAGTTGCAAGATCATAAACTAATGTCCCATTATTCGAAACTAGGTAGTGAAAATATGGATATTGTTTTGCTAAATCTATGCAGGCTGAAAGTCCTCTTCCAGTTGCAACAACCAAAATATGCCCTAATTCATAGAGTTTTTTTAGCATTTTAACATTTTCAGGGTGAATTGTATTGTCATAACGCAAAAGTGTGCCATCAAGATCAAAAGCAAAAAATAGTTTCATTTTAGTCCTTTTTAGATTTTAGTTGCGGGAATAAAATTACAGAGCGAATAGACACATTGTTTGTCAAAAGCATTACAAGACGATCAATTCCAATTCCACACCCGGCTGCAGGGGGCATTCCGTGTTCAAGAGCTTGAACAAATTCATAGTCAATTTCACTAGCTTCATTATTTCCTTGTTCTTTTTCAGCCATTTGAGCACGAAAACGACTTAGTTGGTCAATAGGATCATTTAATTCGTCAAACATATTTGCAAATTCTTTTGTAGCAATAAACAGTTCAGCTCTGAGTGTGAAATTTGGGTTTTTTGGATCAGATTTTGCTAAAGGCGAAATTTCAATAGGATGACCGGTTATAAAAGTCGGATTTATTAGTGTAGGTTCAACAAATTTTTCAAAAAATTCGTTAATTAAGTGTCCTTTTGTAAAAAAGGGCTCGATTTTTATAGCATTTTTTTTGGCTAATTCAACGAGTTCAGAAAAATTTGCACTTTTTAGGTCAAAGCCCATTTTTTCAGAGGTAATTTGAACCATATCATATCGGGCAAATTTTTGTGAAAAATCAATTTTATTTTCACCATATGAGTGATCTGATTGATTTAATCCAAGTTCTTCAAACAAAAAACGAATTAAATTCTCAGTTTGATCCATTATCCTGTTTAAATCTGAATAGGCTTGGTAAAATTCAATTGAGGTAAATTCGGGATTATGAGTTGTGTCAAAACCTTCATTACGAAAAATTTTACCAATTTCATAAACAGCATCAATTCCACCAACTAACAATTTTTTTAACGGTAACTCAGTTGCAATTCGTAAGTAAAAATTTTGACTTAATGAATTATAAAATGTTACAAATGGTTTAGCCGAAGCGCCACCTAAAACTGGTTGCAAAACAGGAGTGTCAACTTCTAAAAATCCTTGTGAGTCAAAAAACTTGCGAATTAAGGAGATAATTTTGCTTCTAACAATAAAAGTTTGCCTTGATTTTTCATTTACTAATAAATCTAAATATCGCTTGCGATATTTATCATCAGCATTTTCAATTCCATAATATTGATCAGGCAATGGGTGGAGTGATTTTGCTAAAATTGAAAAAGTTTCTGCTTTAAGACTTATTTGATTTGTTTTGGTTTTAAATAAATATCCAGAAATTTCAACTATGTCGCCAAGGTCTAAATTTGAGAAAATAAACTGATTTTGTGTTTGAAAATCCTTATTTGCATAGACTTGAAATTCTAATGATTGACTATAAATAATGAAAAATGGGGAACGTTGGCGAATAAGACGACCTGCAAAAGCGACTTTAATTTGGTTTTCAACAAAAAAATCATGGTTTTTTTCTTGATATTGTTTAATTATTTCATCCAAATTATCATGCAAGAAAATTGATTTTGGATAATTAAATCCTTTGGATTGTAAATTTTTAAGTTTTTCAAGGCGAAATTGTTGTTGGTCGTTTAATTTTGACATAGTCTTATTCCTTAAAACGTCAATTTAATTCTGAAACTATTTTCAGTATTTCTAAATTTTAAATAAAAATGAAGAAAATTTTAATTAGTTTGATTTGGGGTAGAGTCTGAATTTTCTTCTTGATTTTGTTCAGGGTTTTCTTCTGATTTCTGTTCTGATTTCTGTTCTGATTTTTGCTCTGAATTTTGTTGAAGATTTTCAACTAAATTTTCTTCAGGATCTGGGTCTACTGATAAAAGTTCGTTCAAAATATCAGAAGGTTTTACAGCACTAGTTTGAACTGGGTCAGATTTTGGAAGTGGTTCAAGAGTTTCGGCTAGTTGTTGAATTTCTTCATAAACAATTGTCTCTTTTTCTAATAAAGTATCCTTGATTAATTCAAGTAAATCTAAATTATTTTTAATTGTTTCAGTAGCTTGTTTGTAAGCATTAGAAATAATTTGGCGAATTTCAATGTCAATTTCGTGACCAACTTTTGAAGAAAATGATGTATTTTTTATATAATCTCTTCCTAAAAATGGCGATGATTGATCTTGTTCATACTGAATTGGACCCAGTGATGACATTCCAAGTTCGGTAACCATTTTACGGGCAATTTTTGTAGCTTTTTCAATATCATTACCAGCGCCAGTAGAAATTTCTTGTTCACCATATTTTATTTCTTCAGCTGCTCGACCACCCATAAATGCCGCAATTGTTGCTAAAAGTTCTGATTTTGTACTGTTATATTTTTCTTCTTCAGGAAGCATTAAATTATAACCACCGGTATTTCCACGAGGAACAATTGTAATTTTTTGAACTTTTACCCCGGATCTTAATTTTAAACCAACAACGGCATGCCCAGCTTCATGATAAGCAACCATTATTCTTTCTTTTTCAGTTATTACGCGATTTTTCTTGGCAGGCCCACCAATTACTCGATCAATTGCCTCGTCAATTTGCTCACTTGTAATGACTTGAGTTTTTTCACGAACTGATAAAAGTGTTGCTTCATTTATAACATTTTCTAATTGGGCTCCTGAAAATCCAGGAGTTCTTTTGGCAATATTTGCAAGTGTGATATTTTTAGAAATTCTTTTGCCTTTTGCATGCAATCTTAAAATTTCTTCACGTTCTCTAACGTCAGGAAGACCAACAATTATTGAACGGTCAAAACGACCTGGACGTAAGAGGGCTGGATCAAGAACATCGGTTCTATTTGTTGCTGCTATTACTAAAAGTCCGGTATTTTCAACCATACCATCCATTTCAACTAGAAGTTGATTTAGTGTTTGCTCTCTTTCGTCATTACCCCCACCAATTCCTGAACCTCGGGAGCGTCCAATTGCATCAAGCTCATCAATAAAAATTATCGCCGGAGAATCATTTCGTGCATCTCTAAATAATTCACGCACTCTTTTTGCTCCAACTCCAACATATAATTCCACAAAATTAGATGCAGAAATGAAGAAAAAAGGTACATTTGCTTCACCAGCAGTAGCTTTTGCAAGTAATGTTTTTCCGGTTCCTGGAGGACCTCCTAGCAAAATTCCACGTGGAATTTTTGCACCGGCGCTAGAATAACGCCCAGGATTTTTTAAGTAGTCGATAAATTCAGAAATTTCCTCTTTGGCCTCAACATTTCCTGCAACATCAGTGTATTTTTTATCAGATTTAATACGGATTGCTTGATTTTTTCCAGGATTGAAAAATCCTGAACCTCCTTGAGAATTTTTGTTCACACGATAAAATAAAAAAGCAAATAATAAAACTGGTAAAAGTGCTGGGAGAAATGAGAGAATATATTGTAAAATTGTTACAGAAGGTCTATCGGCTGAAGAAAAAGAAGGCAAATAGATACTATTATCGGGTATTGTTGCACCAATTGAATTATAAAGACTATTAAGAAGGCTCTTTGTTGCATCTGTAAGATTTGTATAATTTGACGGAACTGTTTTAACTGAAAGTGAAACTAATTCTGAATATGTTGTAATATTCGAATTTTGAAGTTGATTTTTAATCACGGGGCTAAGTTCAGCAGCACCAGATTGGAATTTTGTAATAACAGCAGGATTTGCTATTACCGAATAAGCAATTGCTTTTCCTCCTTCAGATTCAACTACACGAATTCGATAAGCATTAATATCAAAAATAATTGAGTAAAAGAAATTATTATCGGTTGTGTTTTGGGCATTTTTAATTAGCTGTTCTTCGAAATGAGATAAACTTTTAACAGTAAGCCTCGGTTGCAAATAATAATACATAAGATAAGCAATTCCTGCTAAAGCCAAAATTAAAAGAACAATTCAACCGACCGATGGTTTCTTTTTTTGTTTTACTTGCATGATTTTCCTTTCTAGTTCAACAAATCTTACTAAATTTTACTAGATTTTGCATATATTTTTAGTTTTTTTTTAATTATATAGTTATTTTTTTTTATTAAAAACGATCCATTGGGTGTTTTAGAACTAATAAAGTCAATTATTGAATTGATTTTCCCCTTTGATAATTTAATATTGTCAAAATTTTGGTGCAAATATAAAAAGATAATTTCCGGTTTTTTTCGAATTTTTTGGAAAAAATAAGCATGGTATTCTGTTTTTTTCCACTTTTCAAGAGTTTTATAGTTTTTTTTTTAGTTCTATTAATTTAAAAAAATTTGCAATGAAATGAACAGAAAAAGTAAAAAATAAAGAAAAAGTGCTTAATTTTTGTAATTTAAAGCGAATCGCGTTTCTCCTGTATTTGTCTGTAAAATTTGAATCATCATCAAGATAAGGGATTTTTCTTTTTTTACAACTATTAAGAATTCTTTTTTTTGTGTAAAAATACAAAAGTGGTCTTAAAATTTGCATTCCAAAAAGAAAATTTTGCCTACGGATTCCTCAAAATGTTACTAACTTTTTTTGTTCTTTTTGCAAAAAAATTGTTTCGACAAAATCATTTCAGTGATGAGCCACAAGTAATTTCGTGCATCTAAAATGTTTATAAACTCGGTAAAAAAACTCGTAACGAACCTTTCTTAAATTTGCCTGCAAATTTCCTGAAACAGAAAAACTATCAAAGGATAAAATTTTAAGCATTAAATTATATTTTTGGCAAAATTTTGCAACTAATAAAGTTTCAAAAATGGCCTGTGGCCTCAAATTATAATTGACATGAACAACAATTATATCTTTATTTTTATATTTGTCAAGCAAAAACATTGAATCAGAGCCGCCAGAAACTGCAATTAAAAATCTTTCTTTAGGCTTTGTTTTTGTTAGCATTAAATTTTTGAACCGTAGTCATAAAACTATTTGATAAATAAAAAATAAGAATGTCAGCAGCTTGGTCAATAACTTGTTTAACTTTAATTTTGGCCTGATTTTCAAAAGGACTAAGCACGTATTCCTTGGAATTTTCGGCGCGGGAAATACCAATTTTTAGTCTTTTTATATCTTTAGTGCCACATTTTTCAATAATATTTTCCATGCCTCGTTGCCCACCTGCGCTCCCGGTTGCTCTAATTAGTGCCTGGCCAATTTCAAAATTCATATCATCATAAACAATTATCACGTCAAGAATATTAATTTTGTAAAATTGGACTAATTCAAAGACAAAATCACCTGATTTATTCATATATGTTGTTGGTTTTGCAAGAATAAAATCACTTGTTTTACAAAAAACGCCATTTTCAGTTTTTTGATCAAAGGTCAATCCGAGTTTTTCAGCTAATAAATCAAGAACTCAAAATCCCACATTATGTTTTGTTTGAGCATATTTTTCGCCTGGATTACCAAGTCCAACAATTAGTTTCATCTTAATTTACCTTTGATTTTATAGCTTTTTTTGTTTTATTTTTTAATTCAGGAACTCTAATTGCTTCTTTATCACTAAGTTCCTCAATTATATCATCATATTCGGTTTCAGGCCAGAAATTATTAAAAAAAGTAAAAGGATCAATTGGCTTGCCTTCAAATATGAACTTATTTGTATCAAAAAATTCATTAATTTGCATCTCTAGAAGTTCAATTGTTTGGTCGTCAAATTCAACAAAGGTTTTTGTTGTTTCTCAAGTATTTCTGTCAATTTCAAAAGCAAGAATATTTTTTTTCTCATCAAAAACAACAGAAAAAATTCGCAAATCTTCAAATTCAGTATAAAAAAGTGAATAAAGTTTTTCGTAACTTGGATTTGTTGAATTTGAAATTTCTTTTGCGATTATTACTCGCTGTGGGTCTGAAAGGTTTATTGGTTCTTGAGTTAAAGTTTTTTTATTTTTCATATCCATTTTGTGTTTGTAAAAATCTTTCAAGTATAATTTGAGCTGCTAATTTGTCAATAATTTTTTGCCTTTTTTTAAAGGACAAACCTGAGTCAATTAAAATTGAGTTGGCCTCCTTGGAAGAAAGTCGCTCATCTTGAAAAAAAAGCTGTATTTGATAGTGTTTTTTTATTAATTGGGCAAATTCTTCGACCATAATTGTTCTTGGAGAAATTTTACCTGATAAAGTTAAAGGATAACCTAAAACAAGAGTAGAAATAGAATATTGATCTAATCAAAAACCAATTCGCGCGATAACTCTTGCAAAATCATACCTATTAAAATTATATTGCTCAAGGGGTAGTGAAATTTTCCAATCTGAATCAGAAATTGCAAAGCCGCAAGACTTAACCCCTAAATCAAGTGCTAAAACTCTGGGTCTAATGCTCATAAAAGCTTAATTATATCGTCTTTTATAGGTTTTTTCTTGATTTTTGCCTGAGCTATTTTAGAATTTCCACCCCCTGCACCATCGTAAATTTCTAGAATTTTTTCAAGAATGATATTTGATTCTAAGTTAAAAGATGCAACTGTAATTAAATAATTTTCGTCTTCGAGGTTTGTGGCTAGAATAAATGTTGACTTTGGGTTTTTTTGTCTAAAAGTAGCAGCTGATTGTTTTAAATTTTTGGAATTAAATTCCAAATCAATGTAAAACTTATTTTGACTAATGTCAACAAAATTTTCTAAATTTAATTCTAATGATTGAGAAATATCTTGATTTTTTAGGATTTTTTTGTATTTCTCTTTAAGCTCTTCTTCAATTTTTGTCAAGTGCTCAAATTCTAAATCTAAATCAGTAAAACTTGGAAAATCAAAGGTAAAATCTTGACTAATTTTTGCAATTTTGTTAACTAATGAAGTAATTTGAAACTTCAAGAGTTCAATATTTTGTTCTAAAAACTCAACATTTTTGGCAAAAGAGCTAACAGCACGAATCCGGTAAATGCCTGAACCCTTAGTTTGGCAGGATAAAATTGTGAATTTTTCTAATAATTTAGTGTTTTGAACGTGAGTTCCTCCGCATAAATCTGTTGTAATTCCGGGAAAAACCACAAGTCGAAGGGCATTAGGATCCATGTATTCTGATTCTTCTAATGTCATAATTGCATTTAGTTTTTGGGCTTTTTCTAGGTTTGTGACTAAATATTGGCGCTGAACTTGTTGACTTATATATGAATTTACACGGTTTTCGACAGATTTTATTTGTTCTTTTGAAGGTTTTTGGGCACAAGGAAAGTCAAAAGTTAGTCTTTCTTCATTATTATCAGAACCAAGTTGCTTAATTTGAGGGCCAAATTCTGCCCGAAGTGAAGCAAATAAAAGGTGAGTTGCCGAATGGTTTCGCTCTAATTTTAAGCGGTTGTCTGAATTTAGTTCTAAAATTACCGGTAAATTTTTTGATAGTTCACCTTCAAAAACATGGACATTATTTAAAAATTTGTCTTTAAAAACATCAATAATTTCAATTTTTTTGCCGTTTTGAATTATATATCCTTGATCATGTTTTTGACCACCTGCTGTTGCATAAAATGGAGTTTTTTCAAAAATTGCATATGAAATTTCACCTTCGTTAGTTTGGTCAATTTTATTAAATTGATTTGCTAAAAAAGCAATTTTTGTTTCTGTTTTGTGAAATTCATAACCTATAAATTCTGAAATTTGTGATGTAACTTGATTTAAAGAATCAATAACTTTTCCCATACCTTTTTTGATATTTGCCCGGGAAATTTGAGCGTGTTTTTCGCGATATTCTTCTAATGATTTAAGGTCAAAACTAATATTTTTTTCTTGAAGAATTTCCTGGGTTAGTTCAGGAGGAAATCCATAAGTGACAAAAAGTTTAAAAACAATTTCTGGAGAAATTTGACCTTCAGTTTTTTCTATCTCATTTTCTAAAAGTTCATGACCAATTTCAAGAGTTTTTATAAAATTTTTTTCTTCATGATAAATCACCGACTCAATTTTTTCAATATCAAAATTAGCGTTCAGTGTTTTAGCGACAATTGGAACTAATTTGTGTAAAAACTCTTCTGAAATTCCTAATTTTTTCCCGTTTCAATAAGCTCTTCTAATTAAACGCCTAATTATATAGCCTCGGTGTAAATTTGATGGCATAACGCCATCATTTACTGCGGCACTTATTGCGCGAATGTGGTCAGCAATTAGTCTAAAACTTTTATTAATTTGGGCTTGTTTTGTATCTTTTTTAAAATAATTTTCAATATCGTATTTAAAATCAGTGTACTTTTGAATTTCTGCAATAATTGGCAAAAATAAATCTGTATCATAATTAGTTGGACCATTTTGCAAAATTGAGACGATTCTTTCAAAACCTGCACCAGTATCAATATTTTTTGACATTAATGGTGAATAATTTTGCGCTCCGTCGTTATTAAATTCTGAAAAAACAATGTTTCAAATTTCAATAAAACGGTCATTTTCGATGTCATTTCTTATTAATTCATCACCACGAGCATCAAATTTTTCACCACGGTCAAAATAAATTTCGGTACATGGGCCACAAGGACCTTGACCTAAGTCTCAAAAATTAGTTTTTTTACCACCAGGAATAAGTCTATTTTCAGGAAAACCTAAACTTTTCCATTTATTTAAAGTCTCAAAATCACTATCATAATATGTTATATAAAGTTTTTCAGGGTCTAATTCTAATCATTTAGTTAAAAATTCAAAGGCAAAATCAATCGCTTCTAGTTTGAAATAGTCTCCAATTGAAAAATTTCCTAGCATTTCAAACAAAGTGTGATGTCTTGAGGTTTGACCAACATTTTCAATATCATTAGTTCTTAGTGCTTTTTGCGAATTAACAAGTCGTTTTGAAGGTGGAATTTTTTTACCAATAAAATAATCTTTTAAGGCCGCAACTCCTGAATTAATTCAAAGAAGCGAATCATCATTTTGGGGAACAAGGGGTTTAGATTCTATAAGAAGATGATTTTTTTGCTGAAAAAAATCATATCAAAGTTGACGAACTTCATTAGCTGATAATTTTTTCATTTGTTATATCCTTATAATAATAATTTTACTTAATTTTTAGGATTTGTAAAATTTTATAATAAAATTTTATCTATGTTCCGTTTTTTTGTTAGTGAAAAACAAGAAAATTTTTTTATTCTTGATGATTTAAATCTAAATCATATTAAAGTTGTGCGAATTAAAAACGAAAATTTTATCTGTGTTTACAAAGGTGAATTTTATCTTACAAAATTAGTTCAAAATTCAAACAAAGCTGAAATTATTGAAAAACTTGAAATAAATAATGAACCTAAAAACAAGGTTATTTTAGCACTTGCAATTCTAAAGACAAAATCCTTTGAATTTGCAATTCAAAAAGCTGTTGAAATTGGAGTCAGTGAAATTTGACCGTTTTTTAGTAAAAATGTAAGTCAAAAATTAGAAGGGGATTTAAGAAAAAAATTAAAAAGATGAGAGCAAATTTGTCTCCACAGCGCACAGCAGAGTTTTCGAAATTTGATTCCAAAAATAAATTTACCTATAAATTACAGTGATATTTTGAAAAATTCAAGTAATTTTAGTCAAAAATTAATCGCCTTTGAAGACCAAAAAAACCAAACAAAAATAGACCAATCACAAAATGATACAATTATAATAATCGGTCCTGAAGGCGGTTTTGATCAATCAGAGATAGATTTAGCCCAAAAATTTGATTTTAAAGTTGTGTCTTTAGGCAAAAGAATTTTACGCTCTGAAACAGCAGCAATTTTTTTATTAAGCAAATGCATAAATGATTAATTTTTTAGCAAAAAAGTGGAAAAATCTTCGAAATTTAGCAGTTTTTTCTAAAATTTCGAAGATTTTTTATTTTAATGGTTTTTAGCAATCCTTTATCTTAATCTTTATTTTGTAAATTATAACGTAATTTTAATAAAAAATTGGAAAAACATTGTATAATTTATTAAAATTAAATTTAATTTTTTTACTCCCGAAAAAACAAAAAATAGGAGATTTTATGAAAATAATATCAATTGGAACTAACCATGCCGGAACTTCATTTTTAAGAACCCTAAAAACTATTTACCCACAAGCGGATCTTGTCTCATATGATAGAAATACTGACATTTCTTTTTTAGGTTGCGGAATTGCACTTTGAGTTTCTGATGAATTTAGTGATCCATCTGGACTTTTTTATTCAAGTCCTGAACAATTAAAATCAATGGGAATCGATGTTCATTTACAGCATGATGTTCTCGAAATTGACCGTGAAAATAAAATTATTACCGTTAAAAATTTAGTTAGCGGCGAAATTTTTAAAGATAACTATGACAAATTAGTTTTTGCAGGCGGAACTTGGCCGATTATTCCACCTTTTGAGGGGATTAATCTTGAAAACATTTTAGTTTCAAAAACATTCACTCACGCACAAGAAATTAAAGCAAAAGCTGTTGATCCAACAATTAAAAATGTAATTATTATCGGTGGTGGTTACATTGGTATTGAATTACTTGAAGCTTTTCACAAATATGGCAAAAAAACAACACTAATTGACATGCAAGATAGAATTATCCCTAATTATTTTGATAAGGAATTTACTCAAAAAATTGAGGATAAAATTGTTGAAGAAGGTATTAATTTACAATTTAATCAAAAAGTTGTTCGCTTTATTGCCGATGAAAGTGGAAAAAAAGTTGCTTTTGTTGAGACAGACAAAGGTAAATATGCTGCCGATTTAGTAATTTTAGCTATCGGATTTTCACCAAACACCAAAATCTTAACAGACGTCGAAAAAACTGCCAATGGTGCAGTTAAAGTTGATGAATTCCAGCGTTGCCTAAGTGATAAAGATCTTTATGTAATTGGTGATTCAGCTTCAATGGTTCACAATGTAACTAAACAACATGCTCACATTGCGCTTGCAACAAATGCCGTAAAATCAGGGATAGTTGCTGCTTTCCACATTGCAGGACGTGAAGATATTCCTTTCCCAGGTTATGTTGGAACAAATGCAATTTCCGTTTTTGGATTTAATTATGCCTCAACTGGATATTGTGAAAATGCTTGTCCAAAAATGGGCTTGGACAATGTTGGAGTTGAATATCTCGAAGACTGAGATCGCCCAGAATTTATGCAAAATAAATCAAAAGTATGAATCAAAATCGCTTATGACAAACCAAGTCTAAAATTAATTGGTGCTCAAATTGGTTCATATGGAAAAGAATATAATCACACTGAAGTAATTTATTTCCTTTCACTAGCAATTCAAAAAGGTCTAAAATTACCAGAAATTGCTCTTTCAGATTTTTACTTCTTGCCTCACTATAATAAGCCGTTTAATTTTGTAATCCAAGTAATTTTAAATGCGCTAGGGTTAAATTACAATAAAAAATAAAATTTTTAGCTCAAAAAAATTAACTAAAAAAACCGGTTTTGACTGGTTTTTTTAGTTTTTTTAAAATTCAAGGCAAATTTTAGGGCTAAAGTTTTTTAGAATTTTTTCATAAGCAAGATTGACTGTCGTTTTTGAATAATATTTTGACTAAATTGTAATTTAGAATTAAAAATTACATCAAAATCTTCAAAATTATAGTCATAAGAATTGCTTGAAAAATTATGAATTACCTTAATAATTTCGTTTTTAATTTGGATGTTAAAAATTATTAGTCCTTTTTTATTATCAACAGTTTCAAATTTTATAGAATCATAAATTGCTTGATTATCTGGCAGTCTAAAAAACTGGGTTTTTAGACGAAATTCATTAATTTTTGCTAAGAAATTAAAAATTTTAGTTTTAATTTCGCTAATTTCAAGAAGGCTAAAATCAAGACCGTTAGTAAAATCGGTAGTTTTATTTGAATAAAAATCAAGAAACTTATTGGCCTGAAATGAAAAAGGTGGTTTTGTTGAGTTTAAATTAAGATGACAATTTGAATAACTAGCACCCGAAAAATCACACGCTTTTGAAAAGGCCAGCTCAGTTCCTGAACTTAAAAGGACTTTTCCTTGAACAAATAGAACCATCATTAATGCTTGACGGTAAGTTTCGATAAAGGCGTTTTTTGTTAGACCTGAAGCAGTTGTTAAAATTTTGTCAGCCAAAGTAGGACCATCATATGAAGTTATATAAGAAACATTTATACTAATATCGTTTGCAAAAAGGTCATCTCTTCTACTTGAGTGAAAAAAATCACCAAAATCAAAATCAAAAATTCCACCTGGAATTAATGAGACATATGAAGCAAATTTTGAACTATTTTTTGACAAAATTAGACCTTTATCACCAGGAACATTAGATCCGCGAATAACGTTAGAAAGCCCGTTATTTAAATAAGCAAAATTAAAATTATTAGAACGACTAGTTTTTTCAGTTCGATTTTTATGTTGTAAATCAGTTTTTTTGCAAAATTTACCAAACAAGATAATGTTAGGATTTATTTTTTTTAGTTCAATACTTATAATTTCAAGCGATTTTTTATCAAAATATGAAGCTGCATCAAAGCGAAATCCATCAACTTTATAGTATTTAACAAAGAAAATAAGTGAATCTAAAATTAACCTAAATGCCATTGGCTTTTGCGAATCAAGAGGCGGAAATTGGGACGGAAAAGACAAAGCCTCATCGCGATAAAAATAACCACCAGCAACATCATCTAAAATAGATTTGCGAAAAGTTTGACTAAAAGCAACATCAAGAATAATTCCGATATTTTTTTTATGAGCTGAGTCAATAAATGCTTTAAATTCTTTTATTTTTAAATACGGGTCAAGTGGATTTGAAGAATAACTTGAATTAATTGAAAAGAAACCAAGCGGATCATAACCCCAATTATAGTTTGTAAAATGACCTTTTCCTTGACCCTTTTTAAGAATTGAAATATTTTTTTGACTAAAAGTGTAACAAGAATGAACTGGTAATAATTGCAAAAAATTAAAATTTAGTCCAGATAAATAATCAAAAATTTTCTGATCTAGAGCCCCAAGAAAAGTTCCTGGATTTGCTATGTTTGAATTTTTTGAACTAAAATCACGAATATTTAATTCATAAATTAGCGCATCACTCAGCGGATTTTTGGTTTGAAATGATAATTCTGAAGGACTTGTGCCAGCTTGAGGTGAATAAATATCAATTAAATAACTTTTTGGTACTTCATTTTTAGTTCAATCAAAAGGACAAATGCTATATGAATAAGGGTCAAGCGCTTCGGTTATTTTTGAATCACGGTGTTCAATTAATAAATTATAAAGATATCCGTGAAATTTTTCGTCAATTTCGCAAAACCAAACATCAGATTTCTTTGTCATTGCAATTATTTCGGTTGGATTAGTGTCTTGAGAATTTTCATAAATTGCAAAGTGAACCCGCGTTGCATCAGGTGATCATAAATAAAATTCAAAACGGTTTGAATTAAAAATTAAGCCTAGCGGTCCTCAATAAGATTCACCGCGCGAATTTTTTCTAATTAAAGCAGTATCATAATTAATAAACATATTTACTATAAAAACCCAAAAAAGTGCTAAAATAAACGATAAATCTAGAAGTTGTTATAATACTTATGTTGAAAAAATACAAAACTTCTATAAATGAGCTAAAAAAACATATTTTTAAATTATAACATAACAGCTAAAAATCATTTACTTTTAATTTTTTATTTTAAAAAAATTTAAACGTTGTATAATTATTTTAACCTTTATAAAATTAACATTTCAATAAAAGGTTGTCCTTGTGACGACTTTTTTGTTTTAAACCCAACAAACTTTATTGAAAACATTCGAGAAAAAGGAGATAATTTGAATTTAATACAAAGGTTAAAAGATGAATTTAATGATATTTTGTCAATTAATTTTGTTTTAGAAGACGGGCTGAACTATTTAAGAATTGTTACAAATTATAATTCGCTTGATCAAGTTGAAGAGATTTCTGTAAAAATTTCTGAATTTATTGATAAAATTGAGTCTAGTGAAAAAAATTTTATTTTAGAAGTGCTTTCAAGAGGGCAGGATTACCAAAATGAATAGGAAAAAAGAAAAAGTTACTAAAATTAACCCAAGAGACAATGCAAGATTAATTGTTCAATCAATTAAGGAGGTTGCTAAAAACAGCGAGTTATCGCTAGATAGAGTTGTTGATATTTTCCAAGAAGCTATTGAATTTGTTATATCACGAAAAATCGACCCTGATGCACATATTGTAATTGAAGCTAATCTGGAAGATTCAAATTTTAAAGTTTTTAATACAAACGGAATTGTTGTTGAAGATACTTATTTTGATGAGCTGACAAATGAAGAAAAAATTAATGAATCTATTTCATTTATTTTAGTTTCTGATGCAAAAAAGGTCGACAAAAATGCCCGTGTTGATGACATTTTTTCAATTGAACTTGACCTTACAGCTTTTGAACAATGACTTTTTACAGCAATCATGCATACTTTTAAACAAAAAATTTCTGAAATTGTCCGTAATAATGTTTTTAATAAATATTCTTTATTAAAAAATCAAGTTGTCTCTGCGACAATAACAAACAAAATTTCAGCTGGTTACATTTTTGAAATTGATGATGACAAAGTTTCTGCTTTTATGCCAAGTCATTATGCAACTGGAAATAATTTAAAAATTGGTTCACGTCATGAAGTTGTTATTGAAAATGTAACTAAAAATACAAAACAGTCACAAGTTGTCGTTTCATCAAAATCAGTTCAACTTGTTAAGAAAAAAATAATTGATGCAATTCCTGAATTACAATCTAAATATCTTGAAATAGCTTCAATAGCGCGAATTCCTGGTGAAAAATGTAAGGTTGCAATCCGAAAAACTGATGATGCTGAAGCAAATGACATTTCAGAAATTGGCTCAGTTGTTGGCGAAACCGGCTCAAGAATTTTTGCAATTACCCAAGAACTTGATGGTGAAAAAATTGAAGTTATTAAATATGATGACAATATAATTCAATTCATTGTAAATGCAATGTCACCTTCAAAAGTTATTTGCGTAAAAGAATTCAAAATAAGTCATAAATTACGGCGTTTTACCGTAGTTGTGCCTGATTTTCAACATAGTCTTGCTATTGGAAAAAACGGTTCAAATGTAAAATTAACAGCCGACTTAACTCGTAGTCAACTTCAAATTTTACCTTATTCTGCAGTTCTAAAAGACAATAATTTCCAAATTGAGTGAAACGGAAATGTTAAAGATCACCAAGAGCTAATCGATCTCAAAAACGAATATATGCAACGTCAACAAAGTCGCGCATATCAAAATAAGTGAAATTCATATAATCGACCTAATAATAGTTTTGACTCAATTTTGCAGCAATTTGAATCAGATATTCTCGAACTTGAAAAACCTTATGGGGTTGAGAATGAATTTATACCTAGAAACAAACTAAAAACTGCTAAAATTCAGCCAGAAATCCCTAAACCCGCTAGTCCTTTGAAACAACCGGCAACTAAAAATAAACCTTCAAACAAACCTGTTAATAAACAACAAAATAAACCAAATTACTCAAATTATCAATCAGATTCAGTAGAAAATTCATATTCTTTTTCAAATGTAAATCAAAAAAAATTTTTTGATGCCGATTCTTTGTTTGATTCAGCTGTTAATGAAGCAATTAGCGAAAATGAATTAATCGACAAACAACATTTAGAAGAAGAAGGTAAAAAACAAGACCAAAAAACTCCAAAAGTACAAATTAATTCTCAAGCCGAAGAAAACAGCCAGTCATATATCGAAAATGAAAGACAGATTAAAAATTTCAAATCAGATGATGATCTTGTAAAATACACTGGTGTTGATGATATTGATATTGACGATTTTGACTTTTAAGGTAGCAAAATGAAAAATCACACAAGAAAATGTATAGTTGATCAAAAAGTTTATCCTATAAATAATTTAATTAGGTTCACTTATATTAATCAAAAATTAATTATTGATAAACATTTTGATAAAAAAATTGGTGGCAGGGGCGCTTACATTTTCAATGATTATGAAAAAATTCAATTTGCGATTAAAAGAAAACTTTTTAATCGCGCTTTTAAAACAAATATTTCCCCTTTTGCTTACCAAAATTTAGCAATCGAGGTAGAAAACTTATGAAAAAACCGCAAAAACGAATCTCAAATGTAGGCGACATTAAGGCTCAACTAAAAAATGTTGAAACTAAAGTTCACAACGGCGTTTTTCTCTTTTCGGGAATAATGACAATTAGCGAACTTTCAGAAAAAATTAATGTCTCTGTTAATGAAATTATTACTTATTTTTTCAAACAAGCAAAAATGTATAATTTAAATCATAGTCTATCTGAAGATGAAATTGCCGAAGTTTGTCTTGAATTTGGACTTGATTTTAAAAAAGAAGTCCAAATTGATGCATCAAATTTCATGGAAGAAGTAAGTATTAAAGACGATTCTGATCATCTTAGCCACCGCCCTCCAATTATTACGGTTATGGGTCATGTCGATCACGGGAAAACAACACTTCTTGATTTTATTAGAAAAACTAATGTTGCAAAAAATGAGCGCGGCGGAATAACCCAACACACCGGTGCTTATCAAGTTAATTTTGAAGACAATATTATCAATTTTATTGACACCCCAGGTCACGAAGCCTTTACACAAATGCGCGCTCGTGGGGCAAAAGTTACCGACATTATCGTGCTTGTTGTTGCCGCTGATGATGGAGTTATGCCACAAACTAAAGAAGCTATTAGTCATGCTACTGCCGCAAATGTGCCTATTATTGTTTTTGTTAATAAAATGGACAAACCTAACAAAGACATTGATCGAATCAAAAATGAACTTTCTGCATTAAATATTGTCACCGAAGAATGAGGAGGAAACAATATTTTTGTCTACGGTTCGGCTCTAACTGGTCAAGGAATTGATGAACTTTTTCGGTCTATTTTACTAGTTGCTGAAATACTTGAACTAAAAGCAAACAAAAATCGCTACCCAATTGGAACCGTTATTGAAGCAAAACTTCACCATAATAAAGGAACAATTGCAACACTAATGGTGCAAAATGGAACTTTAATGGTCCGAGATTTCATTGTTGCTGGTTGTCAATACGGTCGAATTCGTTCACTTGAAGATACAAACGGCAAGCCAATTAAATTTGCGCCTCCGGGAACTCCAGTTATTGTCACTGGTCTAAATTATGTTCCTGAAGCTGGTGATAAATTTTTTGGCTTTCATGAGGAAAAATTTGCCAAACAACTTGCATTAGAAAGAAGACAATCAGAAAAACTTTCAAAAACAAAAGCCCAAACTAGTCAACAAACAAAAGAAAAAACCTTAAATATTATAATCAAAGCCGATGTAACTGGAATTGCCCAGGCTTTGCACTCAACAATTGAACAACTTGCTTCAAAACATGTTCATATTCACATTTTGCACTCTGGAGTTGGGATTATTAACAAAGCCGATATTTTGCTAGCCCAAACTTCAAATTCAACTATTTACACTTTTAACCTCCAAGTTCCGCCAGCAATAAAAGCACAAGCTAAACAAGCACAAGTTGAAATTCGCGAGCACACTATTATTTATAAAATAGTTGATGAAATTAAAAAACAAGTTCGAAGTATGCGTGAAATCAAATATGAACTTCAACATATTGGAACTGCTAAAATCATTGCTAAATTTTGATTCTCAAAAGTCGGTTCAATTGCCGGATGTAGCGTTGTTAGTGGAAAATTTGTTGAAAATTGCAAAATTGAATTGTGAAGAAATTCCAAATTAATTCACTCAGGAAAAATTGAATCACTTCAGCGTGATAAAAATCCTGTAAAAGAGGTAACAATTGGAAATGAATTTGGAACACACATCTACAAATTTGATGACATCGAAATAGGTGATGAACTTAAATCTTTTATTGAAGTTGAAATTGATAATTAAAGGAGAAAATTATGTCTGTTAGTCATGAAAAACGGCAAACTTATTATCACCAGCTGATTTCAAAAATTATCGACTCAAATTTTTCTGAAAGAATGCCAATTGCTGTAAATTGAGTCCGTCTTTCAGGTGATAATTCTCATCTTTTTGTCTATTTAGAGTTTGAATATGATGAAGATAAGTTTCTAGCCGAAATTATTAAGGCTGAAAAATTTATAAGACTCAAATTTGGAAATCAACTTGAAGGCTTTAAAGTTCCAGAATTACACTTTAAACTCGATCCTGTTGCAAAACGCGTCGATGAAATGGACAAAATTTTTGCTAGAATTAAATCTGAAGACGAAAATAACGACAAAAACTAACTATTTTAAAAATTTTTAGGGAATATAAAATATTTAAACTTGCTTTTTTAGTTTAAAACACTGGCAAAAATCAATTCAAGGATAAAATAACAAAAATCATAAAAAAATACAACTACTATTTAAACTCAATGCAAATAGAAAACTCGTTTTTATTTGCAGCGAGCCTAAAAAAATATATGAAGTTTTGAAAGAACAATAACCAAAAGCCCTAAATTTATAGATTTCTAAACGGTTAAATTTAGGGCATTCCATTATATTTAAAGCCATAATGGAAAAATGGCAGTATCTGAGTTTATTGTGCCAAAAACATAATCAAGTCCTCCTTAATTCAATATCAAAAATTTATTCTTTTATTCTTAGCGTGAGTTTATTATAACCTAAAATTTTTTTAAACCAAGTATTTTTTTTTTTTTTTTACAAAAGGTTAATTTCAAAACTATAAAAATTAAAGTTTTAGTCTCAAAAAACATAGATTTACCGGAATTTTTACGTATTTATATTCACTAAAAAGTGAATTTTGGTCTTCAAACTGATAAACTCAGGACTAACTATTTTAAAAAGTTTTTCAAAGAAGATTCATTTATTTTTTGACATTTTATCAAAAATAAATGAATTTTTTTAAATTTAAAATAAAATTACTTTAAATATGAATCTAATAAATTTACACACAAGAAGCGAATATACATTTTTATCATCAACGATCAAATTAGACTCACTAATTGATTTTGCGCTCAAAAATAATCTAAAAACATTGGTGCTAACAGATTTTAACACAATGTTTGGGGTTCCAAAATTTTATAAATTATGTAAGGAAAATGGGATTAATCCTGTAATTGGCCTTGAAATTGAAATTGAAAAATTTCATTTTATTTTGCTTGCAAAAAACTATTCAGGTTATGTTTTTTTGTCGACAATCTCGACTAAAAAAACAAAAAATGAGGATATTTTTCTTGGGGACTTACAAAATCAAGATGACATAATTATTATTGACCACCCCAAAAAAGGTTTTTACTGTCAAAAAAAGGTCCAATTATCAACACTTTTAGGACAAAGTAATTTAAAAAACTACTATATTGTCGAAAATAATCCCAAAATTAGCAATGCAATTTATGTCCAAGAACGAAATGTGCTTTATGCATCAGAGAAAATTTATCTTGAGGCGCTATACAAAATCAAAGGCGAAATTTTTGATACTGGCCAAAAATTGTACGATTTTGATGACTGAGAAGTTGAGATTGAGACTGAAATTATCAAGAGAACAAACGCCCTAGTTGAAAATATTAAAATTGAATTTCCTAAATCTGGAATTAATTTGCCAAATTTAGATCAAAGTGACCAAAGTGATCCTGATATTATTTTAAAAAATGTTTTAATAGAAGGAATAAATAAAAAAAGATCCGAACTTGAAAATTACAACTGAACCTCAAGACTGCAGTATGAATATAAAATAATTTCTGAACTTAAATTCAGTAACTATTTTTTGATAATTTGAGATTTACTTAAATGAGCTAGAGAAAATAATATTCTAATTGGGCCAGGTCGAGGTTCGGCTTCTGGATCACTTATTGCTTATTTATTAGATATTACCGCCGTTAATCCTTTAAAATACAACCTAATTTTTGAAAGGTTTTTGAATCCTAAACGAATTTCAATGCCCGATATTGATATTGATATTCAAGATACCCGTCGAAATGAGGTAATTGATTATCTTTTTCAAAAATACGGTCCAGAACATTGTGCGACAATTATCACTTTTTCGACACTTGCAGCCAAAAGTATTTTTCGCGATATTTCAAAAGGATTTGGTATTCCCGAGGCTCAAATTAATAAAAACGCTAAATTAATTAGTGCAAATATGACACTGGCTCAACTTTATCAAAATACTAACTCCGAATTTTACAAACTAATTCAAAAAGGCGACAATTTTCAAGGTCAAGACAACAGCGGAATTTACAAAAAAATCTATGAAATCAGTATCTTTTTGGAAGGAATGCCCCGTCAGTCCTCAACTCATGCAGCAGGAATTGTACTTTCAAAAACACCAATATCTCAGCTAGTTCCGCTTCATTATTCAAAGGAAAATCTTAATCAGATTCAGTATTCTGCTGAATTTATTGAAGATTTTTCACTTTTGAAAATTGACCTTTTAGGTCTAAAAAATTTAACTATTGTGGCAAATATTCTTGCCAAAATTAATAAAAAAGGTCACAATTTGCAATTTAACGAGCTTCCAATCTATGATAAAAGTGCAAATAAGCTTTTATCTGAAGGAAAAACAAGCGGAATTTTCCAACTAGAATCGCCCGGAATGACAACAAGTATTAAAAAAATCGGCGTAAATTCAATTAATGATGTTGTTGCGGTAATTTCACTTTATCGACCTGGTCCAATCAAACAAATTCCGACCTATGCAAAAAACAAAGAAAGTGGAAAATGGCCTAGATTTTTCCTTGAATATGACAAAATTCTTGAGTCAACTTTT
Source organism: Mesomycoplasma ovipneumoniae (assembly GCF_024758565.1). NCBI lineage: Bacteria > Bacillati > Mycoplasmatota > Mycoplasmoidales > Metamycoplasmataceae > Mesomycoplasma > Mesomycoplasma ovipneumoniae. Next base: position 693,470 of record NZ_CP079199.1, on the reverse strand, counting down.
GGAGTTATTATTTACCAAGAGCAAATTATGGAAATTTGTCAAGTTGTTGCAGGTTTTGATTTGGCTCAGGCAGATATAATTCGCGTTGCTATTTCCAAAAAAGATGAATCAAAATTGGAACAAATTAAGAAACACTTCCTTGAAGGAGGGGCTAAATTAGGCCGTGATCCTAAATTAGTCGCTGAAATTTATGATAAAATTTTTGAATTTGCTGACTATGGTTTTAATAAAGCCCACGCGGTTGCCTATGCAAATTTAGCCTATAAAATGGCTTATTTAAAAGCTAAATTCCCGCTTTATTTTTTTGCCGAGCTTATTTCAAATGAAAATGGGGCTCATGCAAATATTAAAAAATATGCCCAAGAAGCACAAAATTTTGGAATTCAGATTTTGCAGCCAAATATTAACTTTTCATCCCACAAGGCGACTTATTCTGAACAAAATAATACGATTTACCTCCCACTTTTAATGATAAAAGGTCTTGGAACAATCGCAATTAAATCAATTATTGACGAACGCCAAAAAAATGGAAAATATAAGTCTTTCCTTGATTTTATAAGACGAATGAAAATAATTAATTTTTCAAAAGTTGCAATTGAAAAATTAATTTTTGCAAATTCACTAAAAGAATTTGCAAATCAAGAAACTTTAGCTCATAATTTAGATTTACTTTGAAATCATGCTACTTTAGTCTTAACTGACAAAGACGGAAATTTGGTAGCACTTGAAAATAATAGCGAAACTGAATCAAATTTGCTTGAAAAACTACCTTATAATGAAGATGAAAACTACAAAAATGAAATAAAATATCTCGGAATGTCTTTTATTGAAAAAAAACAGACACCAGTTGCTACAAATCAAACTCCACTTAAAGATTTGAGGCCTAATAATGAATATTTATTATATCTTGAGTTAAAAAAAGTAAAAGAATATGTTAAAAACGGCTATACACTTTATTATCTAACTCTAACAGATGGAGAAACGACAATCGGTGTCTATTCAAGAAATTCAGATTATTATTCCCTTGAATTAGGAAAAAGCTATAAATTTAAATTACTTCTAAAAAATGATGGAAAATATTCAATAAAAAAATAAATTGAAGAATAAAGTTGACAATTATGAATAAAAAAATTTTGCTAATTGATGGAAATTGACTTGCTTTTAAGTCATTTTTTGCTGGATACTACGGGAATCAGCTAATTAATTCTAAAGGTGATATGACTTTTGCAATTCATATTTTTTTTAATAGTGTTTTTAAATTAATTAAACTTGTTGAGCCAAGCAATATCTATTTTGCATTCGATTTTGGCTCAACAACTAGTCGCCACCAAAGCTATCCTGATTACAAAAAAGGTAGACAAAAACCGCCTGAATCTTTATTTCTCCAAATAGATATAATCAAAAAAATCCTTAGTTTATCAGGATTTTTTTGATCCCAAGACAGCGAATTTGAGGCTGATGATTTAATTGCATCTATGCAAAAAATAATCATAAATACCGATCCTGAAGCAGAAATTTTCATTTTTAGTTCAGATCAAGATTTACTACAATTAGTTGATAAAAAAACAACTATTATTAATAAAATTAAAAATAATTCTATTAATGCAATTAATTTGAAAAATTTTCAACAAACTTTTGGGATTAACCCCGACCAAATTGTTGATTTTAAAGTTTTAGCGGGTGATAGTTCTGATAATATTAAGATAATTGATGGTCTAGGAGCAAAAGGCGCAATAAAATTACTTGAAAAATATAAAAATGTAGATAACATTTTGGAAAATCTTGATAAAATAAGTACAAAATTATCAAAACAAATTGAGGAAAAAAGGGACAAAATATTGTTTTTTAAAGATTTTATTAGATTGAATTATGGTGCTAAATTTAATTTTGATATTTTTGAAAATTTAAATATCAAAATTTGTCCTGATTTACTAAACATTTTAAATGAACTTGAGTTAAAAAAAGTTAGTGATGCTCTAATTGAATTATCTAAAAAGGAAATTAATTAACAAAAATTTAATCTAAAATGAAAAAAGCAGTTTTATTGCCGCTTATTTTTGCAGGATCAGCTGCGGCTGTTGGTACTGGTACATATTTTATTTATAGTTCATCTACCGGGGAACAAAATGGAACGGGAATTATTATAAGTAAAAGTGAAACTTCACCTCAAAAAGACTTGTCATCTTCTACTGATGAGGCTCAAAAGCAAGATCAAAGTCAAGAACCTGAAAAAAATGTAGAAACAGACTCGTCTGATTCGGTTGAAGAGACTAAAAAGCAAGAACAAAGTCAAGAACAAAGTCAAGAACAAAGTCAAGAACCTGAAAAAAATGTAGAAACAGACTTGTCTGCTTCGGCTGAACAGACTAAAAAACAAGATCAACATCAACAAAAGGCTCAAGAACCTGAAAAAAATCTAGAAAAAGACTTGTCAAGCTCGATCGGCGAGACTCAAAAGCTGGATCAAAATCAAGAACAAAGTCGAGAACCTGAAAAAAATGTAAAAACAGACTTGTCTACTTCAGTTGATGAAGCTCAAAATCAAAGACTAAATCAAGAAAAAATCCAAGAACCTGAAAAAAATGTAGAAAAAGACTTGTCTGATTCGGTTGAAGAGACTAAAAAGCAAGGCCTAAATCAAGAAAAAACTCCAGAATCTGAAAAAAATCAAGAAAAAGAATTGTCCACCTCGATTGACGAGACACAAAAGCAAGATCAAAATCAAGAACAAAGTCAAGAACCTGAAAAAAATTTACAAAAAGATAATAACCAATCAATTCGCGTAGGTTTTTGAAACATTCTAAAATACACAAACAAAACAAATAGTAAAAAACAAGCAAATACCGCCAAAACTTATGCTCTTGCCACTGTTATAAATTCTTCTGGAAGTGATGTTGTTGGTCTTGCCGAAATTACTACAACTGGTGATGGCGCAGATATTGTAAAAGAACTTGAAAAATTAAATCCTTCTGCTGGTTGAAAACAAATAACTACTAACAAATATGGAAAGAAACATCAAGAAGAAAAATACACTTTTTTATATAAGTCTTCACTTCTTGAAACAATAAATTTTGAGGAAAAATCTAATCCTTACTTAATCCAAGACGGTATACAATTGCAAAAATGAGCTCGACCGGTTGCAGCTGTTAAATTTAAAACTAAAACTAATATTAAAAATGATTTTACTTTAGCAATTGGCCATTTTGATGCCCCAGGTCAATATAAAGGGACAAATAATAATCGTAAGGAAAATGCTGATCCTGAAGCTCCTGGTCAAGGTGATCAAGAAGCAAATGAAGCGCGTGATTTAGTTAATGTTTTAACTCAAATTGACGAAAAAGATGGCCCAAATAATGAGATAATCTTCATGGGTGACACAAATATTCTCACTAAAAACACCGAAAAATTATTTGAGTCAACATTAAAGTCATACCGTTTACTCCTTGAAAAAGATGAAAAAACAACTTTATCTTCAAAATTTGGCGAATATAAAAATTCTTATGACAAAATTTTTTATAAAGGTGATTTAAATACAAAAAATGCAAAAAAATACGACTTGTATTCAATTTTTGAGAAAAATACAGTCAATTTAGAAGAATATGACCAAATGCGCAAGCAAGATAATAGACCAACAAAAGATAAAACCGGTGATCCAAAAGATGTAGAAAGAATTAAGGGAATTTCAGATCATACAATGATTTATTTTGACCTTGAATTAAGCGAATCTGATACTGATTAAAATAGATCAATTTTTTCAAAATTAATCAAAAAAACCTATGAATTTCAGCGTTTTTCCTCAAAATATTAGTCCATTGATAAAAATCCAAGCTTAATTTATTGTGGTTTACATAATTGTACTTTTATTGTTTTTATCAAGTAAATTAGTAGAAAAATATAAAAATGTAGATAACATTTTGGAAAATCTTGATAAAATTAGTGCAAAATTATCAAAACAAATCGAGGAAAAAAGGGACAAAATATTGTTTTTTAAAGATTTTATTAGATTGAATGATGGCGCTAAATTTAATTTTGATATTTTTCAAAATTTAAATATCAGAATTTGTCCTGATTTACTGAACATTTTAAATGAACTTGAGTTAAAAAAAGTTAGTGATGCTCTAATTAAATTATCTAAAAAGGAAATTAATTAATAAAAATTTAATCTAAAAATGAAAAAAACTGTTTTATTGCCGCTTATTCTTGTAGGATCAGCCGCGGCTATTGGTACTGGTGCATATTTTATTTATACTTCATCTACTGGAGAACAAAATGGACCCGGAATTATTATAAATGGTGATCAAACATCACCTCAAAAATACTTATCTGCTTCGGTTGGTGAGACTCAAAAGGAAAATCAAAATCAAGAAAAAAATCAAGAGCCTGAAAAAAATCAGGAAAAAGATAATATCCAATCAATTCGCGTTGGTTTTTGAAATGTTTTAAATTACACAAATAAATCAAGAAATTCAAATAATGCTAAAACTTATGCTCTTGCTAAAGTTATAAATTCTTCTGGAAGTGATGTTGTTGGACTTGCCGAAATTACTACAACTGGTGATGGGACTGATATTGTAAAAGAACTTGAAAAATTAAATCCTTCTGCTGGTTGAAAACAAATAACTACTGACAAATATGGGAAAACAAACCAACAAGAAAAATACACTTTTTTATATAAGTCCTCACTTCTTGAGACAATAAATTTTGAGGGAAATTCTAACCCTTACCTAATTCAAAACGGCCAAAATTTGACATGAGCTCGACCAGTTGCGGCTGTTAAATTTCAAACCAAAACTAATATAAAAAACGATTTTACTTTAGCAATTGGTCATTTTGATCCGCCAGGGGCAAGTAGAAATCGTAATGAAAAGAATGATTCTGAAGCTTCTAATCAAGGTGAACAAGAAGCAAATGAAGCACGCGATTTAGTTAATGTTTTAACTCAAATTGACGAAAAAGATGGTCCAAATAATGAAATAATCTTTATGGGTGACACAAATATTCGCACTGAAAACACCGAAAAATTATTTAAGTCAACATTAGAGTCATACCGTTTACTCCTTAATAAAGATGAAAAAACAAGCTTATCTTCTGAGTTTGGCAAATATGCAAATTCCTATGACAAAATTTTTTATAAAGGCGATTTAAAAACAAAAAATGCACATAAATACGACATATTTTCAATTTTTGAGAAAAATATAGTTGATTTAGAAAAATATGACAAAATGCGAAAACAAGATAATAGATCAGCAAATTATAAAGCTGGCGATCCAAAAGATATAAAAAGAATTACAGGAATTTCAGATCATACAATGGTTTATTTTGACCTTGAATTAAGCGAATCTGACAAAAATTAAAATATTAGTTTTTCTCCAATTAATCAAAAAAACCTATGAATTTCAGTGTTTTTCCACAAAATATTAGTGCATTGATAAAAAATCCAACCTTGATTTACTGTGGTTTACATAATTGTACTTTTATAGCTTTTTATCAAGGTCAAAAAGTGCAAATTCGAATAGCAAAAAATAATTTTGTTGATTGACAAAATGAAGAAAATTTCATTCAAAATGATCCAAATTTTCTTTTTTACCAAAAGGGTAATTACATTAAAAAATGGATTGAAGGACAAATTTTAGATTCAGAAAACTTAGATTTTTATATTACAAAGTTATTCACTGAACTTTCAAAGTTTCACCAACAAAAAAATCAAAAAATTACTAAATTCGATTGACAAATTAACGAAATTAACGATGAAAAATACAAAAAACTAGTCCAAAAATATCAATTTGACCCTCAAGTAATTTGTCATAATGATTTACAATTTAAAAATATTATCGTTTCTAAAACCAATCTTTATTTTATTGATTTTGAATGAGTTAGATACAATAACCCTTATTTTGATTATGTTTCTTTGCATCTAAATTTAGGAATTTCCGCTGATAAAATTATTGAATTTTTTGGTCTAAGCGCTGAAAAATTCAGTGATTTTATATATTTATACAAGATTTTTACAAACTTTTGAAATAAAAAGTGGTATGCTTAACATTAATTTTGGCAGCCTCTTTTTATAGGTAAATTTGAATTGTTAAGCTGACTTTGATACTATTTTTTCTTATTTTTTAACTTATTTTTAAAATTTTTAATTAAAAAATAAGTTAAAAAGACTTATGTTTTTTGCTTTTTATGGTAAAATTTTAACGTAACTTGTCGGAGAAAAAATATAATGTCAAAAGATTATCAAGCTGAAAATATTGTTGTTTTAGAAGGCCTAGAAGCTGTTCGCAAAAGACCTGGAATGTATATTGGTGGAACTGGAATTAACGAATTACACCATTTAGTTTGAGAAGTCGTTGACAATGCTGTTGATGAAGCGCTTGCTGGTTTTGCATCTAAAATTATCATAACAATTATAGATGATAATACAATAAGTATTGAGGATAACGGGCGTGGAATTCCGGTTGGAATTCACCCAAAACACGGTGTTTCGGCTGCTGAAGTTGTTTTTACTGTTCTTCATTCAGGTGGAAAATTTGATGGAAAATCCTATAAAGTTTCAGGCGGACTACATGGAGTTGGTGCCTCTGTTGTTAATGCTTTAGCTAAAAATTTAAAAGTTTATATCAAACGCGAAGGCAAGTTGTGGTTTCAGGAATATGTAAATGGCGGCCAAAAACTTGCTGATTTAAGTCCAATTGCTGACTTGGAAAAAAATGAAACAGGAACAACTATTATTTTTCAGCCCGACTTTGAAATTTTGGAAAAAAACAATTTTCAACTTTTAACAATCGTAAATCGTATTAAAAACACAGCCTACTTAACTCAAGGAATTGAGTTTGTAATTAACGACAAAAGAAACGGATTTAATCAAAGTTTTTGCTATAATGGCGGAATTCGTGATTATGTTTCTGATCTTAGCAAGGATTTTGAAAAAGTTAGTGACAAAATCATTTACGCTGAAGGTGAATTTGAGCATAATGATGAAATTATTAAAATCGAAGTAGCTCTAAATTATATTAGTGAAGATCACGAACAAATTAAATCATACACAAATAATATTCACAATATCGAAGGTGGAACTCACGAACTGGGACTATCAGACTCGCTTTTAAGAATTTTAAATAATTATGCAATTAATAATAAATTTATTAAATCTGAAGCAGACAAATTTGATAAACAAGATATAAAAGACGGTCTAATTGCAATTATTTCTGTTAAACATACAAATCCTATTTTTGAGGGTCAAACAAAAGCAAAACTAAATAACAAAGAAGTTCGTCCACTTGTAAACAAAACTCTAAGCACTGTTCTTGAGCGGTTTTTAGCCGAAAATCCAGAAAATGCCGACAAAATTATTAAAAGAAATCTGCTAGCTCAAAAAGCAGCTCGGGCAGCTAAATCTGCTCGCGAAGCAGTAAAGCGTAAATCAGCCTTTGATGTAGGGACGCTGCCAGGAAAACTTGCTGACTGTTCAACAAAAGATCCCCAAATTGCCGAATTATATATAGTCGAGGGGAACTCAGCTGGCGGGAGTGCCAAAATGGGTCGTGATCGTAATTTTCAAGCAATTTTACCTTTACGAGGAAAAGTGATTAACTCACAACGATTTCAACTTGAAAAAGTTTTGCGCAATGAAGAAATTATTTCAATGATCACCGCTTTTGGTACTGGGGTTGGTCCTGAATTTAATATTAGTAAAATTAGATACCAAAAAATTATAATAATGACAGATGCTGATTCAGATGGTTCTCATATTCGCTCATTGCTTTTGACATTTTTGTTCCGTTATTTTAAAAAGTTAATTGAATATGGCTTTGTATATATTGCAATTCCACCTTTATATAAAATTTCTTACAACAAAAAGATTGAATATGCTTATAATGATACCGAAAAAGAAGTTATTTTAAGTAAAATTGGTGGCGAAAATCCTAAATTTAATATACAAAGATACAAAGGGCTTGGAGAAATGAATCCTGAACAACTTTGAGAAACAACAATGGATCCAAAAACCCGTCGAATGACACAAGTTCAAATTCATAATATCCAAGAAGTAGCCCAAATTTTTGACTCACTAATGGGTACAGACGTAACTTTGCGGAAAATTTTTATCGAAGAAAATGCCCAATATGCAAAAATTGACGTTTAATTTTTGCATATTATCTAAAAAAGATAAAATTTTAACTTAAAAAGCAAAATTATAAAATATTTAAACTACCTTTTTTAGTTAAAACGCTAACAAAAATCATAAAAAATACAACTACTATTTAAACTCAACGTAAAAAGAAAACTCATTTTTATTTAGATTGAGCCTAAAAAAATATATGAAGTTTTGAAAGAACAATAATTAAAAGCCCTAAATTTGAAGATTTCTAAACGGTTAAATTTAAGGCATTCCATTATATTTTAAAGCCATAATGGAAAAAATGGCATTATCTGAGTTTATTGTGCCAAAAACATAACTTATTCCTCCTTAATTCAATGTCAAAATTTATTAATTTATTCTTAAGTGATGATTATTATAACATAATTTTTTCTTAGACCAAACATTTTTTTTTTTTTTTTTTTTGCAAATCTTAATTTTAAAATAATAAAAATTAAGATTTTAGGTCGAAAAACACGGATTTAGCGGTATTTTTGCATATTTATATTCCTAAAAGGTGAATTTTAGCCATCAAACTGGGAAACTTAGGAAAAATAAGATAAAAGCTAGAACGTAATTTTTTCTAGTTTTTATCTTTTTTTATTTTTTTTGGTAAAAATTAGTATAATTACTATATACTATTATAAAAATAAAGTTAGTTTTTAATTTAAACTATTTGTTTTTTTATTTTTAGCATAACATAGGAGGTTTCTATGAACAAATTATCAAAATCCAAGACCCTTTTGCTGGTGGGGACTTCGGGACTTATTGGAATTGGTGTTATCGGGCTGACAATCGGTCTTACAGTAAATATAAAATATAATGCCGAAAATCCAAGAACTCAAGTAAATCAGTTTGCATCTCGTGTTTCAAATTTGGCCTTTAATTTAGGTGCTTTTCACTCTGACTCAGATTATAATGCTGTAAAAACAACACTTTTAGATGGAAGCAATAAAATTAAAAATGCCGAAAATGCTCTTGAATCTTTTTCTTTTTTCGAGAAAAAGGATGGTAATTTAAAAAAATTAGACTTTTCTGACTCAGAATTTTCTGATGCAAAAATTAGTTACCAAATTCTAGAAATTCTCCCAGATGATGCTAACCAAAATTTTAAAGTCAAATTTCAAGCTAGTCAAAAATTACAAAACGGCGATGTTGCAAAATCTGACATTTATGAACAAGTTGTTTCTTTTGTCAAAGAATCAACTATTTTAATTGCCGAATTTAATTTTTCCTTGCAACAAATTACCAACAGACTTAGTCAGCAAGTTCAAAATTTAGTTTCTGCTAGAGTCACAAATTTCAACGACCAGAATTTAACTACTTCAATCCCAACAGATCCTAGCACAATTAGACCAGTTGATTTTCAACATGACCTAAATAAATCAAAAGACTCAAAAGAATTTGGCGAAAAAATTAGCTCATATTTTCCTTCCCTTAATAATTTATTAATTCAACTCAAAAGCTCACAAGAAAACAAACTTCCAAATTCAATTAATACAATTTTTGATTTTGATTTTGCCCGTGATAGGTCAAATGGCCAATTTGTTAGTCTTCAAAATCAGGTTCCTTCATTCTTTTTACAAGCAACTCTTACTTCAACTGCTAGACAAATGCTTGACTCAAGTTCAAGTTTTGCCCCTGTTGTAAGTGCAGTTAAATTAGAAAAAAGCAATAATGGTTCTTATTTTTTAGATTACTCAGATTTTTTTGATAATTTAAATTTGAAAAATTTAACAAAAACTGACTTAAAATCAAGCATGGGCGACAAACTTGCCGTTGAATTTTTAGCCCAAATTAAATCTGGATTTTTTAGCGATCCAACTCAGCGCTCAGAAGATGCAAAGTCAAAAATTTTAGAACTTTTAGCCGACAAAAAACTTGCTTTTGATTTTGGAAAGTTTGGTCAAAAATTTAAAAACCACAACACAAGCCAAAGTCTTAAAGTTTCTTTTGATCCTTTAGAAGCAAAAATTGATGCAACTGATAAGACTAAAGTTTTAATTCCTTATTCAATTTCAATCAATAATCAATTTTTCATGCCAAGCAATACTCCTCTCGAACTTAGTCAAAAAACTGGAACTCTAGAAATTAGCGGACTTAAACAATTAGAAAGCTTAGGCCAATCAAATAGCAACATTTTTAAAATGCGCTTTTTAGAAGGACTTGGAAAAGATAACAAACAAAAACAAGCAGTTTTTGATCAATATGGTGTTGGCATTAGATCATCTTCACGCAAGGTTGCAAAAGAAGAAATTGAAGCTCTTTTTGGAACCAATCCAAAAACCAATGAAATTCGCAACATTTTAGAAAGTAATTACAATTTAGACTTTGGACCTTATATTTCTTTATTAGACTCTTGAGTTGGAAAAATTAAACACCCAAGTTTATCAGAAATTCAAAGACTAACTAAAGACGAGACTCAATCAACTAGAAACGCAGGAGTCTCAAGTATTGAAACTCGTAATTTTTTCCGTGACGGCCACCAAGTTGCTAGTTATTTCCAAGATTTACTGACAAAAAATAGAAAAGTCCTCCTTGAAACAGTTTTTGAACTAACCAAAAGATGAGGGCTTATTGCTGAAGCAAGTCAAATACCTCAAAGTCTTTTAGATTCTAAAGACAATATTTTTGAAGAAGCAAATAAAATTAGTTTAACTTCAACAGGCGATATCAAAAAACTTTCATTCAATAGTTTATGAAGAGATACCGAAGGTATTGGTTTTTATGGAACTTTGGTTCTGCCAACAAAAATTAAAGAAGAACTTGGAAGTAAAAAAGGTGACTCATCAATTTTTGACTATCTAAAAACTCAAAAAGTAATGACTAAAGAATCAAGTGAGCCTGCAACTTCTACAACTAATACAACAGAAGATTATGCAAAATTTGAAAAATTTGGCGATGTTTTATACGCTTTTTTCCTAAAAGCAGGTCAGTTTGATAACTTTAAGGCTTGAGCAAAACTTGACGACAATTTAAAATATACACTTGAATTTACCAAAGAAGCTGAACAAGATAAAGATGCAGTTTCTAAACAAATTGAAGAATTAGGTAAAGCGATGGGGACTGAAGGTACAAAAGCTGAGGGTGCTCAAGACCAAGGCAAAAAAGTAGAAGGTGCCCAAAATCAAGGTAAAAAAGTCGAAGGAGTACAGAATCAAAGTAAAAAAGAGCAAGTTTTACCTATTAAATTTAGCTTCAAACTCGAATCCAACGACGGAAGTATATTAAATGTTAAAACTCCAGAAATAAAAGTATTTATAGAACTCGAAGATGCAGAAATTTATAAAAGTAGAAAAGAAATTAACGAACTAGATAAAGCCGTTGTTCAACTTCAAAGCCAATTTAGAGAAACCAGTCTTGACTCAACTAGTTATTCAAATTTAACTTTCCCAAAGAAAGCGGAAGGGGCTCAAAATCAAGGTAAGAAAGCTGAAGGTGCTCAAAATCAAGGAGCTGACACAAACAGCCTTAAAAGTTATCTTCCTGAATTAGGAAAAAAAGTTGATGAATACCTCTCAACCCATTTTAAAGATAAAAATTATAAAACCCTAGTTGAATCAATTACTGACTCATTTGACAAGACTACTAAAAGTCTATTTTTTGTTTTAGTAAAAGATAATTCTAGTTCAACCACAGGTTCAGGTGCATCTGGAACTACAACAACCACTCAACCAAGATCAACTCTAAGAGTTAGAATTACTATTAATAAAAAAGCTGAAGCCGCCACCTCATCAACAACATCAACTTCATCAACAGGAACAGAATCTGCCAGTAGCAGCAGCTAAATAATTTTCAAAATAGGAGAACAAAATGAAACTATTAAAGAAGCCTTTTTGATTAGTATCAACAATTTTAGGATCAGCAATTGCACTAAGCGCTGTTATTGGGATCCCATTAGGTCTAAAAGCGTATAATAATTCTTATTATTCATTTTTAAATGAAAGTCCAACCGAACACACACTTGCAAGTACAGGTAGTGTTTCAAACGAACAATTTAATACAATTGTGTCAAATTTAAAACTTAACCCAAATATTGCTAATATTTCCGCAAAAACTGCGCTTGCAGCAGCCAAAAGTAGACTTTACCAATTTGATTTAAGTTCAAGTTTTGATTTTGGCGATCTAAAATCAAAAAACTATCAAATTAGTTTTAATTTTGAAAATGCGGTTGCTGAAGGTAATTCAATTAAAAATGTTGTAGTTTTTGCCCGTTCAGAAAAAGACCAAATAACTTACTCAAGACAAATTGAACTTAAAGGTTTTGCAGCTAGCGATCAAGCTAGTGGTGATCTTGATAAATTTCAAGTTGATGAATCTAAATCTTTTATTGATGTATCAAGAAGCAATCTTTTACAAGCAGAATTTCAAAATAAACTAGCAACAAATTTCCAAAACTCAACAAGTATTTCCAATAATTTTTCAAAACTTGAAAGCACACTAGCTTCTTCTGGGGGTAGTCTTAGTCTTTATAATTCTTTAGATGAGCCAATTTTCTTGGATAGCAATTATAGTTTGGAAGTTGTTGTTGATTCTAAAAGTCAATTATCTTTTACACAAAAAGATAAAAAATTATTTTTAGAACTTAATTTAGTTAATAAAAAAGATAACAAAACTAAAAAATTAAGTCTTGAAATCCGTGGTTTAATTGATCCTGAAGAGTTCAAATCAACCCTTATGACTTGACTTGAAGATCATTTTAGTTCAAACATTAAAATGAAACAAGACCTTCAAGAAGCACTAATAAAAGACAAAACCACATTAGTTGATTTTTTATACAATCAAAAATCAGGAACAAATACTACAGCTATTATTACAAAACCAGTTAGTGAACTTTTTGAAATTGACTTAAGTCACTTAAATCCAAGAACAAAATTTGGAACTTTTGAACTTAGCAAAATAGATGCAAAACTTTTTGATGCAACCAAAATTAGCCAAGCAGATCAACAAAAACTTCTTAAAGATAAAAAAGTTCGTTTTGAATTTGATATTGACTTTAGTCGCCAAGGCGACACATTTGAGCAAAAAACAACTGTTTATCTTGATGTAGTTGTTGATTTAAATAAATACGAGCAAGCCTTAGGGCAACTTCTTGGATCAGTCAATTCAGTTCAACAATTTAGCCTTAAAAATCAAACCGGACCAAGAACACTTTCAACTAATGAAATTACACAAATAGTTGACAAACTTTTTGAGCTAGCAAAAACTACTACCAATTTAGAAGATCCTAGCGATGAAGTTGTTACAAATGTATTTTTACTTGACAATGGTAGATACCCAACAACAGCTGAAATTGCAAAATCAAAAGAAGAACTTAAAAAAGTAATACAAGAAGCTAAATCAAAAGCTAATTCAACTAGGTCACAATCTGTAAATGTTTCTAATTTTGCCGATGAAGAAGGAACAGGTGCAACTGGTGATTCAGGTACTGGTGATTCAGCCACAACTCCTGAGTCAACCCCAACCCCTGAATCAACCCCTAATTCATCAAAAATTGGAACCAATGTTTGGACAACAATAAACACAGCTTCAATTTACGGTCTTAATGATGCAAAAGTTGAATACCAAATTAAAGCTCAAGAAGATCACCAATTAGTTTTTAACTTTAAATTAGTTTCAAATGATGACGAATCAAGAGTTCTTGCTTCGTCCAAAATTATTGTTAATAATGTTATTAATTCTGATAAATCAGTGTATGATATTATTAAAAAATATAATCCTTCCTTATTTTTAGACCCAGTTAGTTTAGAAATTAATGAAAAAGATGGCAAAGTTGATTTATTTGACCCTGAAAACAGAAGATTAGCTTTCCAATCTGAAAAAGCAAGAAGAACTGCTTCCGGGCTTGAGCTTACAAAACCTTTAAAATGACAAAATACTCAAGCTGAAGCGACTAAAACAGAGGAAGTTAAAACTGAGGCTACAAAAACAGAAGCAACTAAGCCAGAGGCGACTAAGCCAGTAGCAACCAAACCAGTGGCTTCAAAACCTGAAGCATCAAAAACAGAAGCAGCCAAACCTGTTGCTGTAAAAACAGAGGCTACAAAAACTGAGGTGACTTTACCAAAAGTGACTCCAAAACCATTTTCACGCGTTGATTCGGGGGCAGTTTATTTAGCTTTTAGTGCCAAAGGTATTTCTGATGGAAAACAACACTATCTTTTGTCAGACAAAGATGGAAAAGGAATTTTTATCCAAAAACTTGAGTCAACAAAAGAGGGTGATAAACCAGTTTATGTCATCGGAATGGATTATAAACAGCTTGCAAATTATGTTTATTTCAAACAGCTTGCTGGCAGCACCAAAACACGCAAAATTAGCGGGTTTACTGAATTCTTTGGTGCTTATCCTGAATTATTAAGAACCTTTGACAAACAACAAGTTCTAGTTACATCAGGAATTTCTAGGGCAAATACAGCCCCAGGAACTAACCGTTCTACAAATCCGCAACTAAAACCTTCTTCATACTTGGCCGATTCATGAGACGGATTTGGTTTATTCCCTACTAATCCCCCAAAAATATTGTTTGAAAAAACCGAGATTTTTATTGGCGAAACACCCAAACCAACAGTTCCGACAATAAATGACACTGCAAATAACGTCTATTATACCCAATCTTTTTACTCACCAAAAGGTGCTGATATTCAAAAAAATAAAAATTTAATTGAAGAAGATGCAAATCTCTTATTAGAAATAATAAAAACCCCTTTTTCAATAACATTAAGTTTATATTCTTCAAACAGTCAAGATCCTAAAAATTACAAAGAAGTTGGCGATGTTATTTATAATATTGACCCTTCAAAAACCTGAAATCCTTTCCCAAACTTCTTTAATTTAGATTGAGATCAAATAGGACCAGCTGAACCAAAAGAACCAGCGCCAACAACTCCAAAAGAACCAGCGCCAACAACTCCAAAAGAACCAGCGCCAACAACTCCAAAAGAACCAGCGCCAACAACTCCAAAAGAACCAGCGCCAACAACTCCAAAAGAACCAGCGCCTACAACTCCAAAAGAACCAGCTCCTACAACACCAAAAGAACCAGCTCCTACAACACCAAAAGAACCAGCTCCAACAGCACCTGCTGCGGCTCCAGTAGCGGCTGAAGGCCAACCTCAAACTACAGAGTCTGGTAAATCCCAATCTACAATTACTTTAAAAGCATTTGCTGTTTTTGATCATCCTGATTTTACAAGTGGTAAAACCTCTCATGCTCGTCAAGAAATAGTTGATGCATTTATTGACGCCTACATTAAAAAATAGTTTTTATTAAAGTTCATCAAAAAAACCTATGGATTCATAGGTTTTTTTGATTTCTAAGAAAGAAAAAGTCAAAAATTCTAAAAATTAAATTTAAATTCTTTATTTCTAAATTTATTCTTTAGAAAAAATTTTTAAAAATGTTTGCAAATTTGACCAAAAATTACTACAATTTTTCCTAAGTTTGCTAGTTTGATGGCAAAAATTCACTTTTTAGTGAATACAAATATGCAAAAATGCCGGCAAATCCGGGTTTTTTACCTAAAACCTTAATTTTTATAGTTTTGAAATTAACCTTTTGCAAAAAAAAAAAAAAATGCTTGGTCTAAAATAAAATTATGTTATAATAACCATCACTAAGAATGAATTAATAAATTTTGATATTAGAATTAAGGGGGAATTAGTTATGTTTTTGTCATAAAAAAATCAGAAAATGCGAATTTTCCATTATATTTTTAAATATAATGGAATGCCTTAAATTTGACCGTTTAGAAATCTACAAATTTATGGCTTTTAATTATTGTTCTTTCAAAACTTCATATATTTTTTTAGGCTCAATGTAAGTAAAAACGAGTTTTCTATTTGCATTGAGTTTAAATAGTAGTTGTATTTTTTCTTTTGTGATGGTTAGATTTAAAATTCAGTGTTTTTGCTTTAATAGTTGTTTTTCCTGTGTTTGCCAATAAAGTTAAAAAGTGACCAAAATAAACCGACGCTTTTTTAAGATTATCTCATCAAACTGGGAAACTCGGGTTTTTTTAAAAATGACTGTAAATTTGACCAAAAATTACCACCATCTTTAGATTAAAATCATCATCAACAATAACAAAATTTGCTTTTTGGTCAACTTTGATTGTACCAAAATAATCTAAAAGATTGTGGGCTTTTGCAACGTTATACGAAGAGCAGAAAACAATTTCTTGTCATGAAAGTTTAAGATTTTTCTTTAAATTTTTGAGAATACTAAGATAACTCATGCCGCTCCCTGCAATTTGTTCTGAATTTTTCAAATAAAATAAATCGCCTTTTTTCTCAGTTTCTAGGTTCCCTAAATTATAAAATCCGTCTTTAAGTCCTTTTTGGGCAAGAGAATCTGAAACAGCAATTCAATTTTCCTTTTTAAGATTTTTTATTGTGAATTTTAATGTCGAATTTCTAATATGAAGTCCGTCGGTAATTAGCTCAACTAGAAAATTTCTAGGTAATTTTGATTCAAAAATTAGATTAGTAAGTGATTGACTTCTATGATCAAAGTTAGAACTACCATTAAAAAAGTGAGTAAATCTGCGGTAATTTTTTAATTCATGATCCTTTTCAAAGTTAAAACAATTTGAATGGCCTATTGCAAAATTAATTGATTTATGATAAAAATCAATTAATTTTGGCGAGTTTCTTTCAGGCGCAACTACAACTGTAATTTTTTTAGCAAATTTTTTTGCTAAAAATTCAAAATGAAAATTTTTAGCCGAAATAATTAGGTTTGGATCATGAGCGCCCTTTTTTTCAACAGAAATAAAAGGCCCTTCTAAATACCAATTTAGCAAAAAATATGGATATTTTTTAAGTAAAAAACTAAAAAACTCAGAGTTCTGTTGGATTTTAGACCAAGATTGAGTAACTGTTGTTCCAAAAATAGCCGCTACACCTTCAAATTTATGTAATTTCTCTTTATACTCAAGAAAATTTTTTTCTCAATCTGGACTAGAAAAATCCTCAAATGAAAAACCATAACCACCATGAGTGTGCGAATCGATAAAAGCTGGTAGTAAAATGTTATTTTTGCAATCAATACCTTCAAAATCGGTATTTCCACGCCCTAAATTGACAATAGTTCCGCTGTCATCTAACTCAATTCAACCAAAAAATTCTTCTAAATGACTTATAATTCTT
Organism: Mesomycoplasma ovipneumoniae; assembly: GCF_024758565.1. Lineage (NCBI taxonomy): Bacteria > Bacillati > Mycoplasmatota > Mycoplasmoidales > Metamycoplasmataceae > Mesomycoplasma > Mesomycoplasma ovipneumoniae. Next base: position 676,186 of record NZ_CP079199.1, on the reverse strand, counting down.
AAATTTTTGTATAACATTTTTTAAATTTACCTTTATTTTTAAGCTATTTTTAAAAACAATTGAATTTTTAATAATTGTATCATTATTTAAAAAATTAGTAGAAAAATTAACAAAAGTGGTTCAATCAAAATCATTGATAAAAACTAGTTGTTTGAATTTTTTTTCTACTAATTTACTTTTTTTTCGTGTTTTGATAAAATTATAATTGGGCAAATAATAATATCAACTTTTATTTGCTATTTTAAACTGGAGGATATTAAAATGAAAATATTAATTTTTGAAAAATTAACTGACCTACACAAATATTGTGCAGACCTTTTTATTGAACAAATTAGAACAAAACCTAATTCAGTTTTAGGTTTTGCAACCGGAGTTTCACCAATTGAGACTTATAAACTTTTAATTGAAGACCATCGCCAGAACGGGACTTCCTGGGATAAAATTACAACATTTAATCTTGATGAATTTGTCGGAATTGACCAAGATCATCCTGAAGCATTTATCAAACAAATGAAAACTAATTTATTTGACCATGTTAATGTTCCAGTTTCTCAGATTAATATTCCTAACTCAAAAGCAACAGATCTTGAACAAGAAGTAAAGCTTTATGAGCAAAAAATCGCTGAAAATCCGATTGATTTACAATATATTAGCATCGGAATTAACGGTCATATGGCCTATAACGAGCCTGGAACACCTTTTAATTCAACAACTCATGTTACTAATTTAACAGATGAAACAATTATTGATATGGTTAAAAAAGGGAAATTTTCCAATTTTGACCAGTGTCCAAAACAAGCAATGACAATGGGAGTTCAAACAATTTTAAAACACACAAAAAAAGCAATTATGGTTTCTTTTGGTTTGCATAAAGCAAACGTTACAAAACAAATGTTAGAAGAAAAGCCTAATTCAGAAATTACTGCTTCTTTTTTACAATTGCATCCAAATTGTACTTTCATTTTAGACAAAGAAGCTGCATCTAAATTATCAAAAGAAACACTTGATAAAGCAATTTTTTACTAAAAAAAAATTGAAAGGTATTAAATGACCGTTAAATTTTCTGGTAAAATTAAAAAAATTACTCCAAAGCAAAAATCACATAAATCAGAAAATTCGGTTTTCAATCGGATTTTAAATCAATTACAACGACTTGGAAAATCACTTATGTTTCCAATTGCAGTTTTGCCAATTGCTGCACTTTTATTAAGAATTGGCGCATTAATTCAAGATCCTTCGGCAAATGGTTCTATCGGAATTTCGGAGGCACAAAAATTTATCGGGCGACTAATTTCAACTCCAGGTGGAATTGTTTTTGATAATTTGGCAATTATTTTTGCAATCGGGATCTCGTTTGGTTTTGCCAAAGATAATCGTGGCGAAGCCGCGCTTGTTGGTGCTGTTGTTTGATACGGAATGACAGCGCTTTTAAAACAAAACCAACTTGCTGAGGCAATTTATTCAAAAGTTTTGGTTGCCGAATCAGGCGAACTTAAAGGTTTAACGCAACTTTTGTATTTCCTAAAAGCTGGCAAGCCCGTCTACCAATTAGATTCAGGGGTTATTGGCGGTATTGTTGTCGGAATTGTTGTTGCGTTTTTGTACAATAAGTACAAAAACGTTAAACTACCGCAGACACTTTCATTTTTTGGTGGGAGAAGATTTGTGCCAATGTTAGGAATTTTATCAATAATTCCGCTTGGGTTATTTTTTGCAATTATTTGACCTTGGGCTCAATATGGACTAATTAAAATTGGCTCAGCCCTTTCAGATCAAAGCGCCAATCGTTATGCTCGGGGATTTTATGTCTCAGTTTATGCATTTCTTAATCGACTTCTTCAGCCTTTTGGACTTCATCATATTTTAAATACTTTTGTTTGATTCCAATTACCAATTGAAGGTGTATTAATTAGTCCTGTTATTGATTCAGTGGGAAATACCATTGCAAATGTTGGCGATATTCATACTGTAAATGGAGATATAACTGCATTTAATGCCGGAATTATTGGTTCTGGTGGTTTTACAACCGGATTTTTTCCCTTATATTTAGGTGGGCTTCCTGGCGCTGCTGTGGCAATGATTTTTGCCGCAAAACGGGAAAATCGGAAAACAATTACTACTTTTTTGGCAGGAGCAACACTTGTAAGTTTTCTTACTGGAATTGATGAACCTTTAATTTTTACTTTTATTTTTATTTCACCACTTTTATGACTTTTAAATGCTTTTCTTACTTCATTAATTTATATGTTCGTGACATGAACTGGAATGAGTATCGGAATTGGATTTAGTGCCGGATTTATTGACTATATTGTCTCTTTCCCACGTTCTTGAGCCTTTGCAAAAAATAGCGGAATTATGGCAAATCCACTATGAATTTGGGCATTTTCAGCAATAATGTTTTTAATTCAAGGCTCAAGTTTTTACTTTTTCATTAAAAAGTTTGATATTAAAACCTTAGGTCGTGAAGACAAAATTGAAACCGAAATAAGCACTAATAATGAAAATTTAGAAACTAACAGCACTAAAAAAACAGACCCGCATAATGAAAATATAGCGCAAAACAAGGATAAGGTTAGTGACCAGTATGAAAAAATGGCACTAAACTTTATTGAAATTATAGGTAAGGAAAACATTGAAGAAGTCTCAAATTGTGCAACAAGATTGCGACTTATTGTTAAAGATAATAAAAAAGATGAACAGTTAGATGCAAAAATTCTTGCAGCTGGTGGTCGCGGAATCGTTCGTGTTGGCAATAAAGGTTTACAAATTATAGTTGGCACTGATGTTGAATTTGTTGCCGATCACGTACGCAAAATAATAGGAAAATAATAATAGGAAAATAATAATAGGAAAATAATAATAGGAAAATAATAATAGGAAAATAATGGCACTTATTGATCCAAGATTTGTATTTTTGAAACTAAATGCAGAAAATAAAGCAATTTTTGCTTTTAATGTTTTAAATTTAGAAACACTTTTGGCCGTAATTAAAGCCGGGGAAATTTCCCAAAAACCTTTAATTATTCAGGTAAGCCAAGGGGCAATAAAATATTCGCGCATTGAAATTTTAGCACCTATGATTTTATCAGCGATTCAAAATTCCTCTGGTAAATTTATTTTTCATCTTGATCACTGTGATGATTTAAATCTTTTTGAAAAATACCTTGAATTTGGTTTTAATTCTGCAATGTTTGATGGTTCAAATTTTCCAATTAATGAAAATATCGAAAAATCACTAAAAGCTAAATCAATTGCTGATAAAAAAAATGTTTTTCTCGAGCTAGAAATAGGTCAAATTGGCGGCAAAGAAATTGGTCATCAAGAAAATACTGAACAAATTCTTGAAATTGATAGTGTTAAAAAATTCTACCAAAAAACAGAGCCAGATCTTCTTGCAATTGCTTTTGGAACCGCGCACGGAATTTACAAAAAAAAGGCTAATTTGGATTGAGATTTAGTTAAAAACTTTAAAAAAGACTATAAAATCCCACTTGTTATGCACGGAACCAGTGGCCTTTCTCTAGAAGAGATTAAAAAAGCAATCAATTTTGGAATTAACAAAATTAACGTTGGCACTGACCTTTTAGTTAATTTTTCTAACGAAGTTGAAAAATATTTTCAAGAAAACCCTAAAAGTTATGACATTAGAAAAATTAATCAAAAAGGAATTGAAAAAATGATCCAAAAAGTGCTTTTTTACCTTGAATTATCATAAAATCTTATGATTTTATATTTAATTTTTTCAATTTTAATTGCCATTTTCCTGTTTTTGATTGCTATTTTTCTTTGATTTTATCAAAAGAAACGCAATCAAAACTGATCAGATTTTAAAAAAGAGATAATTAGACTTGTAATTTTTATATTTTTTGTATTTTCTTTTGTCTTTATAATTTCAGGTTTTTATCTTTTTTTTAAAAAATAACCCAAAAATAAATTTCTATACAAAGTTAAATAAAATTAGCCATTTTCAAGTTAGTTTCAAATTTGAAAATGGCTTTATTTTATATTTGAAAAGCACAAAAACCTATGAATTATAGGCTTTTTTATTTTTAGCAATGATTATTTATCATTTAATTTATAATTTTGATTAAAGACATTGACGGAAGTTTTTTTCTTATTTTTTCAAATTCTTCATTGCTAATATCATTAATATCTCTTTCTGTTATTTTATTAAAATCAATTTTATCTCGAATTTCCTCTAAATTAGAAGATCCAGCAAAATAAAGGCGTTTGGGGTTAGCACGAACTCAACAAACAGCTAAGGTTAAATTTTTTGGGTTTATTTGTTTTTCTTTGAAATATTTATTATAACCACTTATTAATAATTGGGTTTTTTTAGGATCTAAATCATTATCATAATTTTTGATTTCAAAATAAAAATAATTTCCGTTTTTACTAACCAAAAAATCAGGATATGAATTTGCAATTTCATTTCCGTTAATGTATTGAAAACCTAACTTAGTATGGGCTGGGTTTTTAGCTCAAAAACGAATATTTGGATCTGATTCACTTATGTTTATTAATTCATTTGCAAAAGACTGTTCTGCATCTGAATCTAACGGGAGATTATCTTCTGATGTTTTTTCATCAATTGTTTCATAACCAAAGGAATCATTAGTTGCCACCAATTTATCGTTTTCAGAACTATTAAATTCAATTTTTTCAGGCAAAGGTTCTTCAAAATTAAGTTTATACTGAGCGTTTTCAACTTGGTTTTTAATTGTTTTTTTATAAATTTTAGCAAGATCTCGCCCGAATTCTAACAAAATAATTAATTGTAAAATTTGTTCATTTATTTTCCTATCTTCCAAAAATTTTTGTTTAATTTTGTCAAAAAAGTCTCAAATTTTAGAAGTAAAATACTTTTTTAAATTGTTTTTAAGTCTAATAATTGCTAATTCTAATTCGACAATGTTGGAAATTTTTGATTTAATCAATCTTGCTGAACCATATTCTTCGGTATCGATAGAAATAAATTTATTGACTTTATAATAGCGTTCATATTCTGACAAACGGTCTTCAAAAATTGCTTTAACTTCTTCCTTCTTAGTGTCATTGTTAAATTCATTTTTAAAATTGTTTCAATATTGTTCATAATTAATTATTTTACTTCTATTTTCAACAAGTGTTCCAGGAAGTTCGATTTGGCCTGATATAAATGTGTGATCTTTATATTCTTCCTTCAAAACAAGTTTAAGCACATTTTTATCCTTAGGGTCGACATTACTATAAATAAAGTATTCATGAGCAATGGAATTATGTTTTAAATCTTCATACAAAGGGCAAGGATTTCTTTTTATTCTTCCAATTGTTTGAATACTTAAATTAGATGATGAAATATTTCTAAGTTGGACTAGCATGCATGCTCTTGGAATATTTCATCCTATTGCAGGGCCAATTTTAAAAATTATTACATCAACTGAAGACATATCTCTAGAAATATCACGCAATGTGAAATTAGATTTTTGACGCAAATTACTTTCTTTTTCATCTTGTTTAAAATATTTGACCCAGCTAAGATTATGCTTTTCCAGTATTTTAATTATTTTTTTAATATTTTCATCAAATTTTTGTGCCTTTTGGGCATCTTTTTCACTGCTATTGTCAATTTGAATTAGCATTGCAGGGTTAATACCGACTAAACCAGGCTCTTTATTATTATCATTATATTGTTCTTTAATTTCATTAAATTTTTTACAAGCTATTTCCAAAATTTCTTCATCATCATAATCTTTACCTCTTTCTAAGTCAAGATTATGATGTTTTGTAGTTTTTAAAAGTTGAATATCATCTTTTCTTAAATCCTTTTCAGATAATTGAACTAATGGCAAATCAGTTTTTGGGGTTGCTGTCATTTTCAATATAAATGATGCATTTAGTTGCATTTTTTGCTCAAAAGATTTGTCTTTTGAAGAAATTTGAATATCAGAACCGATATGAGCCTCATCCCTTATATAAATAAGAATTTGCCCTTTTCGTTTAATTTCAGACAAAAACGACTCAATTGATCCTTGTTCACGTAAAATAGAATTTGATTTAAAAGATGCGCCACCCATGATAAAAACTGAATCAGGTTTGGCAAAAAATTGATAATTTTTATCAACTTTTGCCGTTCTTTTCAAGTTTGAAGGACTTTCAATTCTCTCTATATTCAAATTTCAATTTCCATCATTTATAGAATCTTTATATTCATTAAAACTTTCTTCCATTTGCTTAGGTAATTCAGCGCTTGATAATGTTACGATTACAAAAACTAATTCTTTACCAGCTTCTTGTTTATTTCATTCAATTAATTCATAAATATAGTTTAGAATCATGAAAGTTTTTCCTGATCCCGTCGGGGCTTTAAAATAAATTGCATTTTTTAGCTTTGCTGGATTTGTTTGGTTTTCATCATTTTCTTTATTATTAATGAGGTATGATTTTGTTTTTTCAACTAATTGTTTAACAGCTTCATATTGAGATTGCGTTAATTGCATTTTCATAATTTTATAAATCCTTTTCTTGCGGTTTAAGTGCTAAAAGATGATTTAAAAGTTCAATATACCTGGTATTTTTAGTGTCTATATGATTCGAGTCAACTTTAATATCAAAATCTTTAAAAAGTTTTAAAAGTAATTTAACTAAATCACTAAGTCCGTTTTCTGAATCAAGTTTACATTTTGAATCAAGTTCACTTTTTGAATCAAGTTCGCTTCTTGAATCAAGTTCACTTTTTGAATCAAAAATTTGAGTATTATAATAACAAATGTCAAAAACTTTCAGGTTTTGCAAATAAGGTTTGTTATTTTTGCTTCAGTTAAATTCTTGATTTTTGGTTCCTTTTCCGTTTGAAATTCTAAAAAGTCGTTCATATGTTACATCAGTTGCGATATTATTTTGATTATTGGTTATCAAAATAAAGGTTCGTTCCCCTCCATCTTGACGGTTTAAATTCCAAACTGCGTGACCGGTTGTCCCACTGCCGGCAAAAAAATCAAGAACTCTTGCATTTTTATTGGGATGAATATTAATTAAATGACTAATTAGGCCAACCGGTTTGGGAAAATCAAAGATATTTTTACTATTAAAAATTTCTTTGAGCTCAAGACCACCATTTAATGAATAAAAATCACTAATAATATTTTTAAATGGTAAACCAACTTCAATTTGTTCAATTTTTTTAGTTTTAGGATTAAATTTTACATATTGATACTGTTTTCGTTTAGCAACCCAATCACCACGAGAATTTTTAACAATTTCAATAAATCCGTGTTTCTCACCTTCGGCAAAAGTATCTTTTCCCCAAGTATAGCAAGCTGATTCTGGATTATTTTTATTTAAATATAAAGTAAAACTGGTACCATCAGGGGCGATAATAGGATAATCTAAAGACTTTATATATTTAAATGCACCTGTGGAAGATGTATGATGAAGGTCAACCAATTTATAATAACCTCTTTGGTCAAAATATTCATCTTTAAGTGTGTAACCTAATTTTTTAAGTGTTTTTTCATCATGTTTTTGGTAATTAAACTTGCATTTGTTTGAATTTTTAGCGTAGGTAAGAATATATTCTGTGTTTTGTGTTATTTTGTAATCAAAACTAGTGTTTCCACCTGGACTATTTTTCTTAACTCACACAATATTTGTAACAAAATTTTCCTCACCAAAAATTTCATCCATTAAAACTTTTAAGTAGGCGTGTTGATTATCATCGATTGAGACAAAAATTAGCCCATCGTCCTTTAAAAGTTTTTTGGCTAAATTTAGTCGCTCGTTTAATAAATTTAGCCAACCATTTCGAGAATATTTATCTCGATAAATAAATTTTGAAGGTAAAATATTTTCCTTGTCATTTGCTATCTGATTACCTTCATTAAAACTAGCTTGAGTATTATAAGGTGGGTCGATATAAATTACATCATAACCGGACGCGGTCTCTCTCTCTCTCTCTCTCTCTCTCGAGAATTAAAAGATTTTTAAGAGCATCGTAATTTTCACCAATTATTAAGGTATTTTCTTCAGATTGACTTTTGTCTAAGACAAAAGATAAATCTTCATCTTTTTGTAAAATTGCAACTCGGTCGGAATCAGATTCAGGAGCTACATCAAAACGAAATCCAGTTTTGATTCGTTGAGAAATAAACTGAAAAACATATTCAAGTTTATTTGGTTCAAATTTTTCTAAAATTTGAATTGCTAAATTTTTTTGGTCTGAATTTAGCTCTTTTGAGGAAATTTCCTGGATTTGTTGTTTATATTTTTCTAAGAGATTATTTTGATTCATATTTTAGGCCTTTTTAGTTGTATTTTGTAATATTTTACCATTGTTCAGCTATTAAGGCAATGGAAACAGAATAAAACTGAAAAAAATAGGGTAAATTTTGGTTTTTTGTTGAGTTAAAAATGATCATATGAAAACACTTTGCTTTTCTTTTTGGGCATTTGATCGTTAATAATGGTCATATGATCAAAAATTTTGCATGATTTTTAAATAAAATATTCAAAAAATAAGTGAAAATCTAGATTTTTTTACACTAATTACCTGAAATTTTTACTTATCTAATCAAATTTAATGAAAAATTTTTGCTTACAATCAAATGTTATTCATTTTTTACTTGTGGTTTTAGTGCTAAAAGATGATTTAAAAGTTCAACATACCTGGTATTTTTAGTATCTATATTATTTAAGTCGACTTTAATATCAAAATCTTTAAAAAGTTTTAAAAGTAAATTAACCAAATCATTAAGTCCACTTTTTGAATCAAAAATTTGAGTATTATAATAAAAAATGTCAAAAACCTTCAGGTTTTGCAAATAAGGTTTATTTTTTTTGGCTCAATCAAATTCTTGATTTTTGGTACCTTTTCCGTTTGAAACACGGTAAAGTCGTTCATAGGTTATGTTAGTTGCGATATTATTTTGATTGTTTGTGACTAAAGTAAAAATTCTGTTTCCACCATCTTGGCGATTTAACTCTCAAACTGCATGACCGGTTGTTCCACTTCCAGCAAAAAAATCAAGAATTTTTGCATTTTTATTGGGATGAATATTAATTAAATACTTAATTAACTCAATTGGTTTGGGATGATCAAAAACCTTTGTTGGAAAAATATTTTTTTGTTCCTGGGTACCTTCAGTTCCTTGGGCTGATAATATTAAATTAGAAAATTTAGAAACTCTTTCAATTTTTTGGTTATTGTTGTCAACAAATTGATACTGTTTTGAATAAACCCTTTCATTTTTGAAAACAATAAAGCCATTTTTGATTCCCCAATCTAATTTTTGCCTAGCTCAACGCCATTGCCAATCTTTAACAGCGTGGTTTCCCTGATGCCTGGCTTGTCACTTTTCTTGGCTCCCACCAGCATAATAAATTTTGCCATTATACTCAATCGGATAATCAAGTCCTTTAGATCAAGTTAATGACGCAAAATCGAGTTGGACCAGCCTATATTTTCCTCTTTCCTGAATATATTCATCAGAAAATTTATATGAGCCGTCATTAATATTTTGGACATAAATATTTGTTGTTAAATGTTGAATGTTTTTTGAATAAGTTAATACATGCTCTGTTAGAACTTTTAAAAATTTGGAATCTGCAGCTGATCCTTCGTTTTTCTTTTGCCAAACCAAATTAGCAACAAAATTTTCCTCACCAAAAATTTCATCCATTAAAACTTTTAAGTAGGCGTGTTGATTATCATCAATTGAGACAAAAATTATTCCATCTTGTTTTAAAAGTTTTTTGGCTAAATTTAGTCGTTCGTTTAATAAATTTAGCCAACCATTTCGTGAATATTTATCTCGGTAAATAAATTTTGAAGGTAAAATGTTTTCTTTATCATTTGCAATCTGGTTACCTTCGTCAAAACTAGCCTGGGTATTATAAGGTGGATCAATATAAATTACATCATACCCGGCCCGCGGTCTCTCTCTCTCTCTCTCTCTCTCTCTCTCTCGAGAACTAAAAGATTTTTAAGAGCATCGTAATTTTCGCCAATTATTAAAGTATTTTCTTCAGACTGGTTTTTGTCTAAAACAAAAGATTTTTCTTCATCTTTTTGTAAAATTGCAACTCGGTCCGAATCAGATTCGGGAGCTGCATCAAAACGAAATCCAGTTTTGATTCGTTGGGAAATAAACTGAAAAACATATTCAAGTTTATTAGGCTCAAATTTTTCTAAAATTTGAATTGCTAAATTTTTTTGGTCTGAATTTAGCTCTTTTGAGGAAATTTCCTCGATTTGTTGTTTATATTTTTCTAAAAGATTATTTTGATTCATGTTTTAGGCCTTTTTAGTTGTATTTTGTAATATTTTACCATTTTTCAGCTATTAAGACGACGGGAACAGGATAAAACTAAAAAAATTGTGCAAATTTTACTTAAATTAGTATATTGATTTAAAAAATTCAGACGCTTTTTTTGATTTGCCTCAGCAAAATTAAGTCTTATGTTAAAATGTTCCGTTTTTGGCGATGCTTATCGCGCTCTAAAAAATAAAATACCAAATATTTTCAAAAAATATTTGGTAGTGAATTATCTATTTTTAAAAAGTGATTGTTAAAATTGATCAAATTTTAGCAATTTTGTGACAGGTTTTCTATAATTAATCCATGAAATCAATAAGTAAATAAACGAAATTATAAAAAACATTGCTATTCATATTATGAAAATTAAAATTACTATTTGTGAAGTTGAAGGATATATGGCTTCTTCACCGAGTATTCGAATGTAAATTTTTGGAATTAATGGGAGAGACACTGATAAGTTAATGACTAAAATTAAAAATGAAATTATAATTATATTTAATCAATGATAAAGAAAAATCTGCCATGTCTTAGCGCGAAGCGCCTTTAGGATTCCAATTAATTTTACTTTTGAATCAGTTAGATTTTTTGTATAAAAAATCGTTTGTATTAATAGAATTGTTATAAAAACAATTAAAATTGCTCCAACAATTATATTTATAAAATTTTGTAAATCATAACTTAATTTTGTTACACCTTTTAACGAGGAGTCAACATTATACTCTTTATTATTCTCAATAAAATTATTAATATTATTTTCCAAATTATCATTTTCAAAATACAACCTTAAAATAATTGGTTCTATTTTTTTGGTTTGACTGGCTTGTGAATTTTCTGGTTCCCTGTTTTTGCTACTCTGTAATTCGATTTCTTCACCGAATTTATGATGCAAAAAACTTAGGTTTAAATTTTTTGCATTAAGCAAATTATTTATTCCGACAACTTTTAATGTTTTTTTATCTTTGGGACCAGTTAAGACAGCAATTTCTTGTTCTTTTGGTTCTTTGATATCTAATTCTGTAGCCGCTTCTTTTGAAATTATAATTTCATCTATGTTTTCAATGTTTCTTCCTATTAAATTTTTTTGATCAAAATTGAACCTATTTTTAAAAAATTCACTTTCATCAATGTAATCAATATGTGCTCCAAGCTTTCTTTTGTCATTATATTCAAAACCTAATGATGGGAAAGTAAAGAAAGGAATAATTTTTTTTATTGTTTTATTTTTTTCTTTAAGATTATTAATGTCATTATCTGTGAAGGTTGCCACATCTCTTTCTGATTTTTTGCTAATTAAAACAGAATCAAGTTGCAATTCATTAACTTTAAGAGAATTAGAAGTGGAAATATTTAAATTTAAAACACCAAATAATAATGTCCCAAAAATACTTGTTAGAAAGAGTATTACAAATAAAATGGTTGAAACTCATTTTGATTTATAATCTGACAGAGTAAGCAATAAACCTGTTTTTAATTCTTGCTTAATTTTTGCAATTTTTGAGTAGGAGGAACTCTTAAAAGAAACAAATTGACTACTTTTTTCATTGTTAATTCCTAAATTTTCTTCACTTTTGTCAATATTTTCTTCGGAAATTTTTCCTTTTTCAATACGAACAATCTTGTCGGCATATTTTTTTGCAAATTCTAAATTGTGACTGACCACTAATATTGTTTTATTTTTTGCAATATTTTTTAAATTTTCAAATACAGAAATACCGTTTTCAAAATCCAAATTTCCAGTTGGTTCATCAAGCAAAATAAAATCACTATCTCTTGAAAGTGAACGGAGAATTGCTATTCTTTGTTTTTCACCACCAGATAAATTATTTACATTTTGCTTTAATTGCTGAGTTTCAATTGACACATACTTAGACTGTTGTTCCAATTCTTTTGCGTCTAAAACTCTATTTATTACATTATTTGCAATTAAAATATTATTTTCTGATGAAATATTAGTAATTAAATTAAAGTCCTGGAAAACAACATCAACTAATGGTTTTTTAATTTCAGAACCATTTTCATCTAAAAAAGAAATTTTTCCACTATCTTTTTTAGTAAAACCAGCAATTAAGTTAATAAGAGTTGTTTTACCAATCCCTGATTTACCAATTATAAACGTTATTTTTCTTGAAGGTATATCAAGATTTAGATTATAAAAAATGATTTTCTTATCAATCTTTTTCGTTAAATTCTCAATTTTTATCATTTTGCTCCGCGTTTGCTGTATTTTTCTTATTTAACATTATAAAATTAAGACTTTTGGTAAAAAAATATAGTTTTAATAATTTTTAAAAATTATTTTAATAATGTCACAATATCTTTTTTATAAGTTATATAAGAAATTAATAAATATATGATTGATAAAATAATGAAACTAGAAAGTCAGATAATTATAAAAATAACGCTAATTTGCTGATAATCAGGAAAAATTGAATTTTGATTTGAAATTGCACCATAAATTAAAGGCACAAAAGAAATTGAAAATATAATACCCAAAACGAAAACAAAAGCAGAAAGTATTACCAAATTTAATCAATGATACAAGAAAATTTGTGATGTTTTTCCACCAAGAGACTTTAGAATACCGATTGATTTTTTCTTGAATTTAGAAAGATTTGTTGCATATAATGACACAAAAATTAACAAACTTATTCCAAAAATTATTATTGACACAAAAATAATTAATAACAAAACATATTGAGAGGAAAGTATTCCATTCAGAATTTCATCCGGGCCGCCAGTTGTTGAGTAATAACGACTAACTCCCAGTTTGCCATATTTATTTAAAAATTCATTAATATTATTATATAAATTATCATGATCAAAATAAATCAAAGCACTTATTGGAAGTAATTCGTTGGAATATTTTTCAATATTATTGTTAAAAATAGCAATATTTTCGTCATCTTTTTCAGGATCAAAAACTCCAACAACTTTAAAAATTAAAGTGTTTTTATTATTATTAGTAATTTTTAAAAGTTTTCCTGTTTTGTCAGTTATATTCGAGCTAACTGCTATTTCATTAAAATTTTTAGGCAACGTACCTTTTTTCAGGTTTATTGAATTGGTTTGATTTGAATTCTCATAGAAAGACTTATGTATTTTATTGGGTTTTACAAGTGTTTCCTCAGTTTCTACGGTTGTTGGCCGACTAAAAACATACTTTTCAAAGTCTAATGAAAAATAATCATCAGGTAAAAACTCAAATTCATCAAACTTACTTTCTTTTTCGTTTGGTTTTGATTTTTGATAAACTGACTTTAGTTTATCTGTGTGAACGAGCGAAAAATTAGCACCATCATCAAAGGGCTTATCTAAAATTCCTACAATTGTTGCTGATTCAGAAAAGCGATCTAAATCTTCAAATTTTTGCCTTAAAATTGATGGATTAACGTTAATAATTTTAATTGTTTTTCCAATTGGATTATCAATTTTCAATTCTTCAATTAATTTTTGTGAGAGAATAACTTCATTTGGATTGGTAATAAACCTGTTATGAAAATTTCCATCTTTACTAAATGAACTAAATCTGTTTTTAAAAAAATCAGATTCATCAGCTGGTCAAATAGAACGATTCTCAAGAGAAACGTTATCATTATAGATAAATGTAAAATCTTCTAGGCTACTATACAATAAACTAGTGTGTTTTATTTTGGGATTATCGTTTTTAAGTTGGTTGATTTCTTCAGGGGCTAAAGAAATAATATCTTTCTCACGAATTGCAATAGTGTCAAAATTTGATTGGGTAACCGTGTCAATGGCTATATTTTTTGCTGAAAAATGCAAGTTCATGAAAATAACCATACTAAAAATTAAAGCAAAAAATGTTACTAAAACTAAAATAAAACTCGTAATTTTTGACTTAAAGTCCGCCAGTACAAGCAATAAAGCTACTTTAAATTTTTGTAAGAAACCAGGTTTTTTATAGACCTGGTTTGATATTGAGTTTGAGTGTTTATTTTTAGATTCAGCATTAATTTGTTTGTTATTTTCAATAACATTAACGGATAAATTTTCTAAATTGATAATTTGATCGGCATATTGGTTTGCTAATTCTAAATCATGACTAACAATTAAAATTGTTTTACTTTCAGAAGCTTTAACTAACAAATCGAGTAAGGCAATGGAATTTTCATGGTCCAAATTACCAGTTGGCTCATCAAGCAAAATAAAATCACTTTTTCTTGATAGACTTCTTAAAAATGCTGCACGTTGTTTTTCACCGCCTGATAAATTTTTTGCTACCTGATCTAATTTGCTGGTTTCAATACCAATAAAATTCGCGGCTTGCTGTATTTCTAAATCATCTGATTCGCGATTCAAAATGTGATTTGCTATTAAAATATTATTTTTTATACTTAATGACTCAATTAAATTAAAGTCTTGAAAAACAACATCAACTAATGGTTTTTCCAATTCAGAACCATCTTTGTCAAAAAAGGAGATTTTTCCACTATCTTTTTTTGTAAATCCGGCAATTAAATTAATTAGCGTGGATTTACCAATTCCAGATTTTCCAATTACAAATGTAATTTTGTTTAAAGGAATTTCCAGATTTAAATTATTAAAAATAAATTTATTACCAATTTTTTTAGTTAATTTTTCTATTTTTATCATTATTAAAATTTGCTTCTGTTATCAATATAATATGGCAATGTGGTGGCTCTATAACTTTTACTTTTGTCGGGAATTAGTGGGTTATTTGTTGCAATTGAAGTATATTCATAGTCATCTATCACTACTCCGGTTGCATATTGACCAAATCCAAATATTTTGTAATTCCATCCAATACCTTGATAATTCATTGCTAGTGTATTAGTATTGCTTTTCTCAAAAGATTCTACTAATTCATAGGAATTAAATTCCAATTTTGTTGACGCACCAATTTCAGCAACTACTTCCCTTTTTTTAGTAGAATAAGCTACTTTTCCATTTATTACAAAAGACGGGGTAGCTAGCCCGCCAATTCAAGCATGCGTCGCTAAACTAATTTTATCTGGTTTAGAATTATAATAATTAGAAAAGTTACTGTTTTTGGTGTACTTAATTTCTGTTCTTCCTATTCACGCAGCTTTATCTTGCCAAAATAATCCGCCCTTATATACAACTTGTTTAATACCTCTAATAAGAATTTCTAATTCTCCTTGATCGGTTCTTTAGATTTTGTGCTTATCTTCAAACTTAAGACCTTTTAAATTAAATAAAGAAGCTGGGACTTTAGATGTTCCATTGTGTTTTGATCTATTATAAATTTCATCAAAAATAATCTGTGCTTTCAATCTTTCATCTTCTTTAAAATTATAATAATGTGAAAATAATTGAGGTTGTGATTTTTCATTTGTTAAATTTATGTTGTTGTGGACGCTACTATAGGAAAAAAATGTTACAGGAATAAGGCCAATAAATGAGAAGCCTAAAATTTTTTTTAATTTGGAAATAATCATAAATATGCCTTTCTAAAAAATAATGGTGATAATTATCAGTATTTTTTCTTTTTTTAAATACTTTTGCTATTATACCATTTTTGCAAAATATTTTTGCATTCCAAATTATTTTTTTAATTAAAGTCTATAATTCGCTAAGAAAGTGAAAATTATTTAATTAGAGCCATGCTGATTTTTAGTTTTATGTACAATAATTTTTTATAATTTTATAAAAAAGTCGTGAGTGTTTATAATTTTGTTTTTAAATGTGATTCTCCATTCTCTCAATTTGACACTGTATTCTTGATTTTTTTGAAATTAATATACTAATTTATTGAATTTTTGAACTGATTTATTTATATTTATAGATTTTTTGCCATTAGTTGCTTTTTTGTGGTAATATCATTTTAGATATTAACAAAAAAATTAAGAGGATTGCTATGAAAAAAATTGCTAATTTCTTGATAATTGAACAAAAAAATGAAATTTTTACTGTTTATTTAACGGCCGAGTTACAAGATGATCTTGGAACAATCGGATTTTTAAAATTTACGAATAAAAAACAACTAGAAAAAGATGATGTTGTCGCTAAAATTGAAGCGTCAAAAACTGTTTTTTCAATAAAAACACCCCTAAAATGTAGAATTATTGAACTAAATCAATTAGCTGAAAAGGATCCAAAAATTTTGAATTCGCATGAGTCAGACAAAAATTGACTTTTTAAAGCAAAAGATATAGACCAAAGTGAATTTGATGAACTTGAGGACTTTTAGTATTCTAGATCAAGCGATAAAAATCAAGAAAATCCTTGATTCAGCTGATGCGATTGTTGTTGGAGTTGGTTCAGGACTAACAAGTGCAGATGGAAATAATTATTATGGATCAAAATTCAGCGATAATTTTAAAGATTTTATCGAAAAATACCATTTTTTAGATATGCTTCAAGCTTCGCTTTATGATTTTGGATCATGAGAAACATACTGAGCTTTTCATAGTAGATTTGCAAAAGTTAATTTTTTAGATCTAAAAGAATCAGAAAGTTTTTTGAATTTGAAAAAAATTTTAGAAAATAAAAATTTTTTTATAATAACCACAAATTCTGATAGTTTTTTTGAAAAATCAGGATTTGACAATCAAAAAATTTTTTACATCCAGGGTAAATATAATTTAATGCAGTGCTCAAAAATGTGTAAAAATTTTTTATACCAAGATGATGAATTGATTCTAAAAATGGTACAAAATCAAAAAAATATGAAGGTTGATTATAATTTATTGCCAAAATGCCCAGAATGTAATGCCTTCTTAGAAATAAACAAAAGAATTTCGTTTAAAGGAATGGTTGAAGACCAAAACTTCGATAACCAAAAAGCAAATTACAATAATTTTATTGAAAAAAATAAAGATAAAAACTTAGTTTTTCTTGAAATAGGGGTTGGATTTACGACCCCGCAATTAATTAAATCACCATTTCAAGAGATGACAAAAAAATTTAAAAATGCAAAATATCTGGTTATAAATCAGAAAAAATACCGTACTAACAAGGATATTCTTGAAAAATCCTATTTTTTTCATGAGGATATTAAATTACTGCTACAAAAAATAACAGAACAGGAATAAAAATGTACTTAATCGAACCAAAACGCGATGGAAAATGAGTTTTTGACGGTGCAATTTTGCTCGCTATTCAATATTGAGCAATCAAAAACTTAAAACTAGATGAAACAATTGTTTTTCCTTATATTTGTGATCCGCACGTACAAATTGGTTATTTCCAAAATCCAAGTGTTGAAGTTAACCTTGAACTTTTAAAACAAAAAAATATTGAAGTTGTTAGACGCGACACTGGTGGTGGTGCAATTTATTTAGATAGAAATGGAGTAAATTTTTGTTTTTCATTCCCATATGAAAAAAATAAAAATTTACTCGGAAATTATGCACAATTTTACGATCCTGTTATTAAAGTTTTGCAAAACTTAGGGATAAAAAATGTGCAATTTAGTGGAAAAAATGACCTTCAAATTGAAGGAAAAAAAGTCTCTGGTGCGGCAATGTCGCTTGTAAATGATAGAATTTATGCAGGTTTTTCACTTTTATATGATGTAGATTTTGATTTTATTGGCAAAATTCTAACTCCAAACCAGAAAAAAATTGAAGCAAAAGGGATAAAATCTGTTTCTCAACGAGTAACTAATTTAAAAAATAAGCTTTCAGAAGAATACCAAAATTTTTCAATTTTTGAAATGAAAGACTTATTTTTGGCTGAATTTTTGAAAGTAAATTCAGAAGAAAAGTTTAAAAAATACGAACTTACTGAAAGTGATTGAGTTCAAATTGACAAAATGGTTGCTGAAAAATACAAAAATTGGGATTTTGTTTGAGGACTTAGTCCAAATTATTCATTCAATAGATCAATTAGAACAAAAGTTGGGACAATTACATTTTCTTTAGAAATTGATGAAGGAAAAATTAGCAAAATTAAAATTTCAGGTGATTTTTTCCCGAAAAAATCACTTTTAGAGTTAGAAAATTTCTTAATTGGGACAAAATTAACTCAGGATCAACTATTAAATCGGCTAAAAGATGCAAAATTGGATGATTATTTTAGTCAAAAAGTTGATGAAGAAGAAATTTGTAACTTACTTTTAAGCTAAATATGAAAAACAAACTTTTTAAACCGTATCAAATTGGTAATTTCACATTAAAAAACCGATTTATTTTTAGCCCAATTAATCTTAATCTTTCTGAAAAGGGGCAAGTTTGCCAAGCAGATTTAGATTTTTTTAGCGCAAGAGCCCATAGTGCACCAATGACAATTACAGGTGGAGTTTACGTTTGTAAATCAGGTAGTTTGTTCAAATATGGTCATAGTATCGAAAGTGACAGCGATATTGAAGGACTAGCAAAACTTGCAAAAGCAATAAAATCAAAGGGAAGTATTGCAATTTTGCAATTAATTCATGCTGGTTCTCACTCTGTTTCAAAAATTGAAAAAGATGGTTTTTGCTATGGACCTAGTGCTGAAAAGCGAAATTATCCCGTAAAATACAAGGTTTTTCGTCTTACACAAAAACAAATTCAAAAAATTGTTAGCCAATATGCAGATGCTTGTCTAAGGGCAATTAAGGCTGGTTTTGACGGGGTTGAAATTTCTTCTGCCCAAAAATTATTACCTCAAGAATTTTTCTCACATTATACTAACAAGCGAAATGATAAATATGGCTGTCAAAATATTGAAAATAGATCTCGGTTTTTAGTAGAAATATTAGAAAAAGTACAAAAAACTATTTTAAAATCAAAGAATCCTAATTTTTTGCTAGGTTACCGGGCAACACCTGAGGAACGAAGAGGTGATAATTTAGGTTACACAGTCGAAAATTTCCTAGATTTCTTAGATCTAATTGAAAAAAGAGGGATAAAAATTTCTTACCTTGCAATTGCCGGTTGGGGTTTTGACGTTTTTCGTGACAAAGTTCGGTCAAAGTCAAGCAATTTTAACCGTTTAATTTCTGATGTGGTTTATGAAAAATTGCAAGGAAAAATCCCGGTTATTGCTAGTGGTTCAATAAATTCCTTAGAAAAATCAGTCGAAGCTATTCGATTTTCTGATTTTGTCGGAATTTCTTCAGCATTTGTGCCTGATCCTGATTTTGTTGAAAAAATTGAGAAAAATCAGCCAATAAAATTAAGTCTCGAACCGGAAGAATTTGAAAAATTAAAAATAAGTAAAAATGCCTTTAAGGAAATTGGCCATTATTTTGAATATGGCAAATCTTTACCTGAAAATGCTCGAAAAACTATTTTAAATAATTCAAAAAAAGCGGAATAATTTTTTCCCTGACTTTCCCAGTTTGATGAGATAATCTTAAAAAAAGTTTCCGTTTTTTGGGCACTTTTTTAACTTTTTTGACAAAAGTTAATTACAATTTTAAAACACTGGCAAAAATCAATTTATGGACAAAATAACAAAAACCACAAAAAATACAACTACTATTTAAACTCAATGTAAATAGAAAACTCGTTTTTATTTAAATTGAGCCTAAAAAAATATATGAAGTTTTGAAAGAACAATAATTAAAAGCCATAAATTTATAGATTTCTAAACGGTTAAATTTAAGGCATTCCATCATATTTAAAAATATGACGGAAAATTCGCATTTTCTGATTTTTTAGACAAAAAACATAACTGATTCCCCCTTAATTCAATATTAAAATTTATTAATTTATTCTTAAGTGAAAGTAATTATAACCTAAAATTTTTTTAAACCAAGCATTTTTTTTTTTTTTTTTGCAAAGTCTTAATTTTAAAATAATAA
Source organism: Mesomycoplasma ovipneumoniae (assembly GCF_024758565.1). Classification (NCBI taxonomy): domain Bacteria; kingdom Bacillati; phylum Mycoplasmatota; order Mycoplasmoidales; family Metamycoplasmataceae; genus Mesomycoplasma; species Mesomycoplasma ovipneumoniae. The sequence continues at coordinate 656,158 of NZ_CP079199.1, read as the reverse complement.
AAATTAAGACTTTGCGGCAAAAAACCCGGATTTACCGGTATTTTCTCATATTTATATTCACTAAAAAGTGAATTTTTGCCATCAAACTGCCAAACTCAGAAAACCAGAATAATTTTTTTTCTTTGAAAAATTAACAAATAAATATATAATTATACATTTATTAATTATATATTTATTTGTGTGAAGTAATATGATTGTTGATTTAAAACTAATTTTTGAGAAACAAAAAATTCTAGATAAACTTTTTGCCGAATATAGTTATGGTAATGATTTAATTACAAAGGTTGATCACCAATGGCAAGATAAGGTAATAATTGCTGCGATAGTTGAAATTGCTGAATTTGCAAATGAAATTGAAAGCTTTAAATATTGAAAAATTAACAAAAAGTCTAATTTTGATAAAACTATCGAAGAATTTGTTGATGCAATTCATTTTCTTGTTTCAGCCGGAATTCATTTTGAAAGCCAACAAGTTTTTGAAACAAAATTTGTTAAAAACAAAGATATTAACGAACAATTTAAAAAAGTCTTTATTTTAGCCTCTGATTTTTTGCATAAAAAGGAAAAAGAAACTCTTGTTAATTTGTTTGAATATTTCCTTGGGTTTATTGAAATTTTGAACTGAAATATTGATCAAGTAACTCAAGCTTATTTGGAAAAATACAATAAAAATCTTGAAAGAATTAAAAATCAGTATTAAATTTAATTTTTCAAAATAATTTTATTTTGAAAAATTAAACGGCACAAGACTCGCAAAATTCATAGTTTTCTGAATCTTCAAGAACATCTTGGCGAATTCTTACATAATAAATTGACTTGCAACCTTTTTTAAAGGCATGAATATATGCTTTATTTAAATCGCGAGTTGTTGCCTTGTCAGTTAAAAATAATGTCATTGAAATTGACTGATCCACGTGTTTTTGGGCCTCAGCAACGATGTTAATAATTGGAATCGGTCCAAGTTCGTATGCTCCTTTTTGATAAAAATCGTATGTTTTTGGACCTAATTGGTATGAAGGAACATAAATTCGCCCTAATTTTCCTTCTTTTCTAACTTCAACAGGAGCAACAACCGGCTGCAATGAAGGGGTACAAGAACTAAGATAAGAAATTGACCCAGTTGGAGCAATGGCCATTAAATGTGAATTTGCAATTCCGTGAATTTTAATTTGCTCGGCAAGTTCAATTCAGTCTTGACGGGTCGGAATGTCAACTTGATAGTCTTCAAAAAGTTGCTGAATTTTAGCTGTTTTTGGCACAAAAGTTGAGGCATCAACTTTTGTGTATTTTTCAAAATATTTGCCGCTGGCAAATGTGGTTTTTTCAAAACCAGCAAAAGGACCAAATTTTTTAGCCAATTCTAAAGAAGACTTAAAAGCAGCAAAAGCTAGACAATAAAAGAAAATATTTGTAAAATCAAGGGCTTCTTCTGAGTCATACATTATTTGGTTTTTGGCCAAAAAACCATGTAAATTCATAGCTCCAAGTCCAATTGCATGGTTTAAATTATTCCCTTTTTGAATTGAAGGGGCAACTGAAAGATCAGAATTTCTTGAGACACTATCAAGACCAATGACTGAATAGTGAACCATTTTTTGAAAATCTTTACCTGATTCCATGGCTTTATCAATATTTAATGAACCTAAATTACAACAGATATCTTGACCAATTTCTTTAAATGTTAAATCAGAAAAATAAGAACTTGGAGTTGAAGGTTGAGTAATTTCTGAGCATAAATTTGACATTACAACACGATTAGGATGAGCATTTGCATCATTAACAGTGTCTTCAAATAAAATATAAGGATAACCGCTTTCAAATTGTAATTCAGCAATTGTTTGAAATAATTTTCTTGCTGAAATAAAGGTTTTTTTAATTTGAGGATTGTCTAACATTTTATAGTATTCTTCGGTAATTGAAATGTCACTAAAAGGTTTTTTATAAAATTTTTCTGTATCATAAACAGAAAAAAGTGCCATTTGCTCGTTGTTTTTGGCCAAAGTTAATGTTATATTTGGGATTATAACACCTAAAGACAGCGATTTTATTCTTATTTTTTCATCAGCATTTTCCCTTTTTGTATCAAGGAAAGAAAGAATATCAGGATGATGAACATTTAAATAAACAGCACCGGCTCCTTGGCGTTGTCCAAGTTGGTTTGCATATGAAAAAGAGTCTTCAAGTATTTTCATGACAGGAATTACGCCTGTTGCTTGATTTTCAATGTTTTTAATTGGAGCCCCTAATTCACGTAAATTTGTCAGCAAAACACTGACTCCGCCGCCACGCTTTGAAAGTTGCAAAGATGTTGTAATTGCCCGCGAAATTGATTCCATATTGTCTTCAACTCTAATTAAATAGCAAGAAACAAACTCTCCTCTTCTTAGTTTTCCTGCATTTAAAAAAGTTGGGGTAGCTGGTTGAAATCTGCCTAACATTATTTGCTCAAGAATTTGTTTGGCATCTTCAAAATTTCCATTAGCCAAAAATAAACTATTTAACAAAGCTCGATCAGGAAAATGTTCTAAATATGTTAAATTATCATCAGATTTTAGGGCATATGAAGAATAAAATTTAAAAGCACCCATAAATGAAGGGAAAAAATGATTATAACTTCAAGCTTTTTGATTTAATTCTTCAAGTTGTTCAAATGAATATTGATTTATGACTGCAGGATCATAATAATTTTGGCTAAGCAAAAAATTAATTCGGTCTTTGAACGAATTAAATACTTTAAATCTAGGCTCAATATGTTCACTAATATATTTTTGCGCAGCTAAAATATCAAATTTATATGAATCTGGATTTTTTGAAAATAATTTGGCCTTTGCATTTAGGCTAATATAACTTTCAGAACTACTAGAACTAAAAGCGTGATTTTTATCGTGTGTTTTCATTTATTTTTCCCAAAAATTATTTAATATTGTCTTAACATTAATAACATCTTCTGAAGTCCCTAAGAGCTCAAAGTGATATAAAAAGGGGACATTCAATTTTTTTGACAAAACCGGACCAGCAAGAGCGTATGTGTCGCCAAAATTAGTGTTTCCAGAGGCAATAACCCCTTTACAAAATTTACGGTTTTGTTCATTATTTAAAAATTTTATTACCGGTTTTGGTACTGAACCGCTTGTTTCACCTTTTCCGCCGCTATAAGTAGGACAAAAAAGTACATAATCTTGATTAACTTCGATTTGAGAATCCATATCAATTGGAATTCTTTGATTTTTCAGTCCAAGTTTTTCAATAAAACGGTGAGTATTATTAGAAATTGAAGAGAAATAAACAAGAAAAATTTCACCTTTAGGTTTAGGATAATCGCTTAATTCATAGGTTTTTTTGATGTCTTCCATTTTAGAACTCCCAGTCTTCATCTTCAGTTTCTTCAGCAAGTGCCATTACATAAGAAGAACCATTTCCTGAGAAAAAATCATGATTCTCGTCTGCCCGAGCTGATAATTGGCTAAAAACTTCAGGTTCAATTTCAGTTTCTTCTTTTGTAAAAGGTGAGTCATATCCTAAATTTTGTAAAAATTTGCCAGCATTATAGAGACTAAATTTTATTGCAGATTCGGCAAGTCCAACTTCAGAATATAAGTCATATAAATAATCTTTTTCTAAGTCGATTAATTTATAAAGTAAATCAAAAACAAAGTCTTTCATTTCTTTTTGTTTTTCAGGACTTAGTTTTTCAACCTTTCTTTGATATTTATAGCCTGAATAATAATTGTGTATCACTTTGTCGCGTAAAATTAAACGAATTATATCAGAAGTATTTGGCAGTTTTGAACGCGAAGAAAGGTAAAAAGGAAGATAAAAACCGCCATAAAGTAGAAAACCAGGCATTAGTGCGGCAGCAACTTTTGATTTTAAAGGATCTTTTCCAACATAAAAAGGTATTAAGATTCTTGCCCTTTTTTGTAATTTTTCGTTATTTATTACTCAATTGTGTGCCTCTTCGATTTCCTCACTTGAACAAAAAGTTGAAAAAATCGAACCATAAGAACGAGCATGAACACCTACCATGAAGGCAAAATTAGCATATATAACTTGCTCGTGATCCGTCAAAGAATGACCAATTTGGGCTACATCACCAATTGTTGCTTGAATTGTATCAAGCAGAGTTAGACCAGTAAAAGTTCGGGTTACAAGTTGTTGTCATTCTGGTGATAAAGTTCTTCATGATTCTAAATCGTTTGAAAGCGGAATTTTTTCTGGAATTCAGAAATTTTGAACTACACGGGTTCAAACTTCTAAATCTTTAGGATCATTGATAACATTTCAGTTTACTGCCCGCATTTTGCCTGAAAAATTATTATAGGCATACTCAAGAGGCGAAACTGAAAGGTTATAGTAATCATTTTTTTGTTTAATTTTTAAGTTGTTGTTTTCTTGATTCATTTTTTTCACCTCTAAATAGCTCTTTAAAAAATAATTAAAATTAAGTGGACTATAATTTTACCAAAAAGAAAAAGGCTTTTAAGAAAAAAATTATTTTTAAATTTATTTTTTTAATTTTTTTAATTTGAAAAATAAAAAAACCCTATGAATTCATAGGATTTTTTTGTATTTGGTAGGTGAATAAAATAAAAATTTTATTGTCAATTTTTAAGTTTTTGGAAAAAACTAAGAAAAAATAATTTTATAGACAAAAATAACAAAATTAGACTTATAAAGTTGTTAAGGTGTTGCCAAATGCAAAAACAAAACCGCCAACAACGAAAATTACAGACAAAAAAATATGGGCATTATATTTTGCTCTTTGTCAAGCGGGTAAAAACATTTTTGTCTGCTCATAAGTAAAATGTTTTTTGCCCGGATTTTCTCTTTTCCAATCTTCCATTTGAAGTTCTTTATATTGTTGAATTTTTTTTCTTGTGTACTTGTGAAATGAAATTGAAACTATCGCAAGAACAAAAAAAATAACAGAAAGACTAATTAAAACTGGTTGAGGAAGATCTATTAGTCTGATTCCAGAATAAAAAGGATTTGTTTGCATAATATAATAATTATAATGATTTATTTTATATTTTAATATAAAGTATTATTATTAATACAAAAAAGTAAACTTTTGTCTTTAAAAGTTTACTTTTTTAATTTCTCATTTATTTTATTAAAAAATTAATTAATGAATTTTTTAATAAAATGATTATTTAAACTTGAAACTGCCTCAACATTTGTTGCCAGAGTAGGCGAGTCATAAACGGCAAAACCTTTGAGCAAGATTTGTGCTGAAGAGGCGGTTTGGGTTGTGGTTTGGGTTGTTCCAGCTCCTGATCCTCCAGATGCAGCTGTAGTAGAACTTTGTCCAGCATTAGGACCTAAATGAGTTCAAGTTAGATTTTTAGCATGATCAACATGACCACCTAAAGTTAGGTCTAAAACACTAGAAATTCTTTGAGTATAAGGGTTTTTTGCTTTTTCTGAAGTTAGCCAAATTGTTCATTTATTTTGATTCTTTAATAAAGTTAAGAACATTAAATCTCCATCTTTAATAAAGTCAAAGTCATCAGCTTCACCTTTGTTTACATTAGTTTGTCTGAAAGGGTCTGGAGGGGTGATTAAAAAAACTAGTTGAGTTATATTTTTCGCTTCAGCGCTAGAGGTTCCAGAACCAGAACTACCACCAGAAGTTGACTCTTCAAATTGAAGCCTAGTGTCAGCTTCGCCATCAACTCCAGAAATTAAAGCAACAATTGAGTCAATTTTTCCGTTTCTGCCTTTGCCATCGCCCGGATTTTCATCAAGACCTAAAACAAATTTTTCAGTTTTACCATCACCAAGTTTAGTTTTTTTAATGAAAATACCTTTACCATCTTTAGATGCAATTAAATAATGTTTTTTATCGTCATTAATGTTATTAGGTTGGAAAGCTAAAAATATTACTCCAGATTCAAGAATTTGCTCTTTAGAATCAGTAGTTGAAGTCTGACCCGCGTTTTCTGGAACCTTACTAATTTCAACAGCTTTACTTACTAATAATCCATCTTGACTAGCAACTTGATCTTTATCTTTTCCAAGATCAATTTTTACATCACCACGGTTAAGTGGTTGAATTTTTGTAACTTCACCTGTTCTATCTATTTTTTGATTTTCACGAAAATCAAAAAATACGGTTGGATTAAAACTTCTTAAAACATCATAATCAGCATCATCTTCTAATTTTGTAATTGAAAAAATAGCTTTAGGATTTGAATCTTTTTGTTCTGTTTGTGTTTTTGACCCAAAACTAAGAATTACATCAATTTGACTGTCAGATTTTTTAACTACTTCTGTTTGATAATCAGTTTGACCAAGTTCAGAATAATTAGATTTTTGTAAAAATGCTCAAAGTCCAACACCTAAACCATTGAAAGTTGAAATTTGAATTGGTTCAGTTTCAGGTTCAGTTTTAGTTTCGGTTTCAGTTGTAGTTTCAGTAGTAGTTTCAGTAGTTGAATTATCTTGGAAAGTTGTCGCTGTTGATGAAGTTGTTTGGGATCCAGATGTTGAGGAAGTTGAGGTAGCTGGAGCGGCTGCAGCAGCTGCTGGAGCTGGAGTTGAAGCGGCTGGAGGTGTTGTTGGTGCTGGCGAAGCGGGAGTGCCAGTTGATGGTTGAGATTCTGGTGCGCCTTCAGGTGCTTTTTCTTCTCCTTCTGGTTTTTTCTCACCTTCTGCTGGTTTTTCACTGCCTTTATCTGTAGGAGTAGATGATTCAAATCTTGGTTTGTTTCTAGCTATATAATCTTGGAGAGCTCTGGTACTATCTACCTCAAATCCAAAATCTAAAAAGAAAAGTTTTCTAGCAACTTGATCAAAAGTTTTTTGTTTTTTAGCATCATCAACAACTTCTGAAACTAGAGATTTAACATATTCTAAAGTTAATTTTGGACCATTAGGATTTTTTCTGAATTCAAAAGTTTTAGCTAGAGGATTAAAGTTTTGAATTTTTGGATCTTCAAAATTAATTTTGTCTAAATTTTCAAAGTCAATTTGAGAATTTTGTTTTAAAACAGCATTTATAACTTTTCGCTGATTTTCGTCATAATCAAGTTGAACTTCAAAACTAGATTTTGAAGAACCAAGATCAACTAAAACAAATTTAGAATTATTTCCTTTTCCTAATCTGGCAAGTGAAGATTCAAGAACTGGCGGATAATTTGACTTAACAAATTCACTTTCAAGGTAAGGAGCTTGAATATTTAGTTGTTTTTTTATTTGAAAATCAACATCAAAAGAAACTTTATTTTCTTTTAAAAGTTTATCTTTTTGCTCTTGGGATAAATTTTTTGCTAAATCAATTGAATTAATTTCAACAAAATAACCATCCATACCAGGAACTTGGATTCTCTCAGGCTTTAAATTGAAAAAAGCACTAAAATCTTGACGGTTTATTTCAACTTTGGCATTATTAGCTTGTGAATTTTGGCCTGAGTCTTGGAAAAGTTGGGTTGAAACCTGGCTCTGTTGTCCATTTTGTTGCGAGTTTTGCGCAATTCTGCTCAAGACTTTGGCGAGATTAACGGGGTTATTATCGGTTTTGTAAATACTTTGGGCTAAACTTAGATTATCTTTGACAAGTGCAAGTTGAACAAAAGGTTTTAATTGAACAAAATCGCTAAATTGTGAAAGAATTTGTTGCTCAACAGTTTTGACATCAACACTTAATTTTTTAATTCCTAAAATTGGAAAGTCAAATTCTTTGATAACTTTGCCAGTTGGATCCATTAGTTCAAAAGAAATTGAAAGAGTTCCGGCTTTATCATCAAGGTTTTTGAAAACTAAGTTTTCAACCTTCATTAGACTGTCAACTCTTTTGGTGTCTGACTCACCTATCATAACAATTTTTTCTTGTTTAGCTTTTTGATTTTCAACAGTTTTTGGTGCTAAAACATAACCTTTTTCCAAAATTGAAGGTAATCCTAAGGTGTTAACCAAATTATAACCTAATCCATTTTCGAATAAAGCATCAGAAAAAGCTTGTGATTTTGAACGTGTTCTTTTATAAGAGGCTTGGAAGTCATTATCAAGTTTAAAAGCAACTTCAGAAGCTGTTAAATTAGAACTTTTTGTTCCAAAAAGTTCTAATTTTGACTTTTCAAGGTCAATTTGGAATCCAACTAAATCACCATCAGCTTTATCACTTTGTGCAAAACCTTTAAGATCAGTTTGTTTTGAATAAGTAAGTTTGAATTCATCTGAATGCGCATAAACTACAACATTTTTTACTTCGCTACCAGAAGCAGTTGCTTTTTCAATGTCTAAAACTACCCGAAAATTGTGTTTAGTAATTGGGCTAAAGTCATATGCTTTTAGAAAATTAAAAGCATATGAAGGGTTGTTAGCTAATGCTAACGCTGTTTTTGCTGATAAATTTTTGTACTGGTCATGTAATTTTAGATTATTAAGAGCATTAATAAAATCTTCTTCGCTAAAAGTTGATTGAGTTTTTAGATCCACAACCTGATTTTTATCAACGTTACCAAAAATTTGCGAACTATATGAGCGCTCAAAAATTGTTAGACCGATTGGAACTGCAACGATTGTTGTAAGAATTGCGGTGATCGAAAAACCTGTTGAAACTATTGTTTTTATACTTTTTACTTTATTTTCTTTATTAAGCATTTTTCTCCTTTAAAATGGTAGAAATTTTTATTGTTGATTAAAATCGTCAAGTGCAATTCTAACTTGGAAACTTAGACTTGATTTAACAGATTGAGAAGTTGAAGAACCTTCGGTAGTTGTTGGTGTAGTTTTTTCGATTTGCAAATTCACAACTTTATATTTTTGAGGATTAATTTTATCTTCATCTATTGAAACAACTGAAATTTTGAGATCTTTATTGTTTTCTTGAATTTTTGCTTGAATTTCTTTGAAAACCTCGGTTGTTTCAAAAGTTTTAGTGTCAGTAGATTCAGTAGATCCATCTTTTTTGATCTTGTCAAAATCCTCTTTTTTGAGGAAAAATAGCGAAAATGATGGCGGAATACTTAAAACAGCTTTATTTAATTCATCTCTTTCAGTTTTTTGAGTATCTTGTTTATTAACTCATAAATTTAAGTCAATTTTTGGACTTTGATATTTATCAACACCAGTATTTTTATCAAAAACTTTGTAATAATAAGTTAATTTATAGTCCTCAAGTCCAAAAGGTGTATGAAGACTTTCGGCAACACTTGGTGAAGATGAAGTTGAAACAGTTGTAGCTACTGATTCTGGTTGTTTTTCAAAAACAATTTTATAATCTAGATCATTACCTAATTTTGATCAAGCACTAAACTTAGTTAATTCTTTAGCTTTAAAGTAAAATGCTAGCAATAAATCTTTTAAAGTGCTAAGTGGTTGTGTTTTATCTTTGAAGAATTTTTTGATTTCTGCTTCAATTGAAGAAGTTGTAGTTGAACCTGAACCACCTGCGCCAGCTCCAGCACCGCCTCCGCCGCCGCCACCAGAATTATTTCCATTAACTCCGGCTTTTAAAATTGTGGAATTTTGTTTTTTCAGGTCTTCTTTAATTTTTTTAGCAGCATCTTGCAATGATTTATAAAGATCATCAGTTCCTGAGCTAGTTGTTCCCCCTGAACCAGATGTCGACCCTGAGCCAATTTTTACAGCTGAAAATTGATTTAATTGATTAAAAATATCACTGTCATTGGTTAAGGCTTTTACTTTTTCCCAAACAGTTTTTGGTAAAAATAGATTAGAAATTCAACCACGAGAATCAAAACCTAAAAAATGGTTGTTAAAATCAAGTGAATAAACTGGATTATCTTGGGTTGTTTTAAATTTAACATCAGCAGCAATACTGAAAATATTGTTATTTCTTATATCATTTAAATTAATTGAATCATTTTTATCAATTAAACCATTTGCTTTAGCAATTTCAAATAGATAATTTAAAACCGCAGCAGGTTCCATTTGGATTAAATACGCATAAAAGGAAGCAACATCATATTCATTTTTGAAAAATTTATCAGATCTTAATGATTTTATATTGAATTTTGATGCAACTAAATTATTTTGCATAAAACTAGCAAAATCTTCGAGTTTAGGGAATTTTTGTTGTCCAACTCAAGCTTTTAACATTGATTCATTTGCATCAAAATCATAGGCATATTGGAAAGGATTACCAATAATTTTCTTAATTTCTTCAAATTTAGGAGCTTTTGATTCAGTAGTTTGATCGGTTTCGCCACTAGCTGGACTAGTTTCACCGATTAAATTTTCTAATTCAGTTTTAGAAATATAAGCTGTTGTTGAGCCAATTCTAATTTGTTTATTTCCAGTTGTTGTTGCTGTTGTTGAAACAGGAACTGGAGTTGCTTGAGAAGATGTTGTAGGTAAGCCGTCAAGATTATAGTATGTTTTTCGCTCTGGATCTAAATTAGAAGCAATATCTGTACTTGTTTGTCCTGTTTGTGGAACAACTTTTTTGAAATTAGGAATTTCAAAAATTGAAGTTTTAGATCTTAAAAGTTTGTTTTCTGAGTCGCCAAAAAAACTTGAATAAAGATTAATAACAACCGGAATTTCAAGATTTGATTGTCTAACACCTTCTTTTTCTTGTGCTTTAGAAAGATCAAAATAATATTCAACGCCTTGAGGTTGTCTTTGGGTAAAATATGGATTAAAATCACCAAAATCAAGAGAAATTGGCTTAATTAATAATTCAGAATTTATTTTTTTTATTAAATCATTAGACTTTTCTTCAATAGAAGAATATATTTTGTTATTAAAACTAGTTAAAAAATCATTTATAGTGTGTTTTGAAACTTCGAGATATTTGACTAATTCCGCTTTTTCGTCTTTAGGCTGAGCTGGAGGGGTTTCGGTAGATTGTTCTTCTGTGGTGGTTTGTCCGTCAGATTGTTGTCCTGTGGTTGCGCCAGAGGCTTCTCCTGAGGCTACCCCAGCTGCAGCTGTCCCGGTTGTTCCGGTTGTTCCTGCGTTTGAGCCGGTTGATCCTTCGCTCCCTTGTTGCCCTGTAGTTTGATCAGCTTGAGGTTGAGCCTGAGCTTGGGTAAGATTAGAGGCAACTTGAACTAATTGTCTAATTTCCGGATTTTCAGAAGTTAATAAACTAACTTGATTTTCAACTGGCTGATTTGTAACCTTAAAATCAAGAAAATTTAATTTTCTGACTGAAATTTTAGACAAAATATCGTCTAAATCAGCAAAATAAGTTGCTTGTTTTGCTTGTTTTTCAGCAGTGCCGTCAGTTTTTGTTTCTTCATTTTGATTTTGGCTTGATTCTGAAGTTGAACTAGTCTGGGGAACTAAGTCAATTTTTTCAAGCAATTGGGCATCTTCAATATTGAAATTTTTAAGCTCAAATTTTGCCTCATCACTTAATTCAGCTTTAACTAAAAAACTTGGAACTGAATTTGGACCAACTAAGATAAAACTGTTAGTTCCAGGATGTTTTTCTAAACTAAAATTGTAAATTGTTCCTTGTTTAAAAGGGAAAGAATTATTTTGATCAAAGTTTAATTCGTTAATTATTTTTTGAAAATCAGGGAAATATTGACTTATTTTTTCAACAGCCTCGGTTTGAGTTCCGGCTCTATTAATATCAGCGGCAAAATCTTCAACACGAGTTAAAGATGCAATTTTTTGATCAGTTAAATTTGAACTTGAAAAATTAGAGCTAAAATCTGTTCTTCTTAAATTTTGGATATTTTCTTTGAAGCTTTTGGTTATTTTTTCCAGATTTGAATTAAATTCGGCAAGAGCAAATTGTGAGCGTTGCGCAAATGAAACTTTTTTTGAGATAATTGTTGAAAATGCTGTGCGATTGTTATCAATTTGGTGCTTTGCACGAAAGCGGAGCTCAAAACTTTGATCATTATCATTTGGAATTAAGTCAATAAATTCTAAAAATGGCTTATTTGGTGCAAAAGTTGGCTCAAATTTACGTAGTTTGGAGTTGACCTGTGTGTAAAAGGATATAAATTTATTTAAATCTGTGCCAGCTATTAATTTTCCACTATTGTCAAAAAGTTGTGCTTTTATTTGACTATATGTGGTAGAATCATCAAAGACATCAGATTTAAAGGCAACATTTTGGACTCGAGAAACTAAATTTTCTAACTCAGCTCGGGGATTTTCTCCTGTATAGCGAATTCGAGTTACAAGCCCAATAGTTGTTGCAAAAATAGCAATACCGCCAACAGCGGTTAATGCTATTGCTAATCTATTAGTATTTTTAGGCATATATATTTTTCCTCTATTATATGGTTTTTAATCAAATATTTAAAATTATAGCACTACAAAGGCGTTTTTTATGATTTTATTTCAATAAAATAGTAAAATTTACTTTATTTTATGTTTTAAAAGTAAATTTTACTCTTTTTTTAGCTATTTTTATCAAATTTTTGCGACTTTTTTGACTAAATTGATTTTGAACTTTTTATTTTTAATGTCAATAAAATCATTCTGAGTTCCCCTGTTTGATGGCAAAAATTCACTTTTTAGTGAATATAAATATGCAAAAATACTCGTAAACCGGGTTTTTTGACGGTAAATCTTAATTTTTATTATTTTAAAATTAACCCTTTGCAAAAAAAAAAAAAAAATGCTTGGTCTAAGAAAAAATTATGTTATAATAAATCTCACTAAGAATAAATTAATAAATTTTGATATTGAATTAGGGAGGAATTAAGGATGTTTTTGTCATAAAAAAAACAGAAAATGCGAATTTTCCATTACGTTTTTTAATGTAATGGATTGCCTTAAATTTAACCGTTTAGAAATCTACAAATTTATGGCTTTTAATTATTGTTCTTTCAAAACTTCATATGTTTTTTTAGGCTCAATGTAAGTAAAAACGAGTTTTCTTTTTACATTGAGTTTAAATAGTAGTTGTATTTTTTTATCATTTTTGGCAGTGTTTTAAACTAAAAAAGCAGTTTAAAAATTCATAATTTTGCTTTTTAAGTTAAAATTTTATCTTTTTTAGTTTTGCTTATTTGATTAGCAAGTAGGTTTTGCATTCATGAGTGTTAGATTTAAAATTTAGTGTTTTTGCTTTGATAGTTATTTTTTGCTGAGTTTGCCAAAAAAGTCAAAAAAGCGTGGAAAACCCACACTTTTTTAAAATTATCTCATTAAACTGGGAAATTCGGGACTTTAAAATTATTTTACTTGTCAAAATCCTTGAAAAACCACGGGAGATTATATTCAAGCGGATTTTGAGCATTAAGTCTCATTATCATCGCAGACAAACTAAATTTATTTTTTAGTTCAAGTGGTTTTTCATTTTGTCAATTTATTCCAAAATAATTATGACTTGCTGTTGAATAATTCCAACTTTGTAAAAATGTAAGCGGTGAACCTGCATTAATCGTTGATATATACTCATCATTTAGCCCTAATACTCCAGTTCCGGAATTACCGGCATTAAAATATGTAGGAGTATAGCCTTTTTGATTTGAAATAGAAATATTTTGTTGATCTGAATTAGCCCTATTAATTATATAACCACTTTGTTTTGCATAAGGAAATCCATTCATTCCAAAATGTTTAACATTTGGGCCAAAAAATGTTAAATCTGATTGACCATTTGTATTTAATTTTAAGTTAGGTAATTTATATCAATTTAATAATCAGGCTGCTTTTTGGAATTCTCCTTTTTCATAAGCCGCTTGAATTAAAGGTTTAATATCAACTATTAAAACAGATATGTCAACAAATTTTGGATTTTTTTCATTTACATCCACTTGCTTAGTACCTGTTCAAACTAGTCAAGCAGAAACATTTTTGACACTGATTTGTCCACCTCAGTAGCTATAACCACCATCAATTGAATTAGCATAATATTTACTTCCAATAGCCATGTAACGACTATTTGATAAAAATTTAGTTAAATCTTTACCAAGAAGGGAACTTAAATCAAATTTTCCGCCACCTTCGACATGATTATTTGTGATTATGTAAAATTTGCCATCATTTGGGTCGTCATTTACTTTTGCAAGCATAGTTGCACTTCCAAAAGTAAAGCCAAATGTTCTTGATAATAAATTTTTTGCCAGTGGGAAATTTTTAGTGTCCCAAGATTTATGTAAAAAGTCTAAATCTTGTAAATATCCTTCATGTAATTTATAAGGAACATTTTGGTTTGGGTTATATTTTTCTAAATTGTAAGCATCTGAATTGGTAAAAAATGAAATTGGTTGTTCTTCATTAGTGTAGTCAATATTTTTATAATCAAATTGATTTGTTTTAGAGCCAAAATCTTCGTTTTCAAGCGAGTTTGTGTATTCAATATGAACTCTTGCTCCTGCTTTATGTATAATAAAGGCTTTTTTTGGATCAAAAGTGTCAAATTTTGGGCTATTATAAAACTCAACACCTTTTTCAACATGATTAAGAACATTATCAACTATTAAACCAAGATTTGAATTATTTAGTCATAATTTGAATTCAATTCCTTGATTTTTTATATATTGAGCACTTAAATTGAAACTAAAATGCTCAAATTTTTTGTTTGGTTCCTCAAAAAATACATTTTTGGTTTTTTCATTAACTACTATTATTTGGCCACTTGCTAATTTTTCAAAGTCAAAACTAAAATCATAACCGCCTTTAGTTGGTTGTTTTGTGATTAAGTCAGTTCCACCAGTAATTCGGGTAAGCCTTTGGGTATTTTGAACTAAAGCATTTGCAAATAATTGTAGTTTTATTTTCCGGTTTTTAGGATTATTCTTTAAAAATGTTTCAGAAAAATACTTTTCTTTTAATGTTCATTTAGCTGTTTTTGTAGAATTATCGTAATTTCAATATAAATCTTTATAATAAGGTTCAATTTCACGACTTCTAATTACTTCATTTCCAGAATCAAATAAAGTAACTAATGGCTTTTGTGTGTCTAAATCTATATTGGTCTGAATATTTTGGTTATTTATATTTGTTAAAAAATATCAAGTTGATCCTTCAACAATATGTGATCCATTAACATATTTTAGACGGAAATATAATTTATTATTATGTTTTTTTGTCTCAAGAAATTGTAAATTTTCTTTTGAGATTTTAAAATTATTATACTTAAGAGCTTCTTCTTTGATGTCAAAAAGATCTTTAAAATTGTTGTTATTTAACGCTTGTTGTGTAAGTGAACTATTATTTTTGGCAACAAAATCAGAAAATTTGATTCTATTTAGAATTATTTCAGGATAAAGTTTGTTTTTATAATCGTTTTCTAAGTTTTGTAATTTTATGTCTTTCTTAGAACTATAGCGGATATTTGTATTATTTTTGTTAATAAAACCAAGTTTAAAAATCATTTCCCCTGGTATATTAGTGGTTTTAACATCATAATAATAGACAAAATAATTCTTTAAAATTTTTGAAGTATCAAGCGTAACTTCAGGATCAGTATTAAAAAATATTTGCTTTTCGACAATTATTGGCAATTTTTCACTATTTTGTACAGTTTTTTTGTCTTCGTCTTCAAGTTTGACTTCTGTATTTTTAAACTTATCTAAATTATTATCTTTAACACTA
The DNA here is from genome assembly GCF_024758565.1 of Mesomycoplasma ovipneumoniae. NCBI lineage: Bacteria > Bacillati > Mycoplasmatota > Mycoplasmoidales > Metamycoplasmataceae > Mesomycoplasma > Mesomycoplasma ovipneumoniae. Next base: position 640,678 of record NZ_CP079199.1, on the reverse strand, counting down.
TTATTGTTAGCTTTAATTTGAAGTAAATAATTTAACTTTGATTCAGCCTTTTGTTCAACTATATCAGCGGGATCAATTAGTCTATATTTTACGTGTTTTTGTACTTTTTTATAAAATTCACCACCTACTCTACGATAATCAAAGTGGCGACTATTAATATTATCAATTATTGATTTATCATTATCAGGAATCTGGTTGGGTTTTACAATTGGTTTACCATTTCTATCCCTTTGCCCAGTTTCTTCTGGAATTGGTGAAAAATCTTCGCTGGTGAAATTAGAACCATTTTTAGGCTTAATATCACTATAAGTGGCTGGCAGTCAATTTGAAAAACTAATGGCTTTTTCAGTTTTGAACTCTTCAGAAGTTTTAATTCCTTCAACAATTAGTGGAAATTCTAAGCCATTAAATCTGTATCAAAAGAAAATTTTTGCCTCACCTTTTAAAATGTTTGTGGAAATAACATCTTTTGCAAAAATTTCAAATTTACCGATTTTAGCAAATGTATAAAGTTTGTTAAGTGAGTCAATTATTTCTAAATTCGTTTTTCCGGCTAGTGAAATTTGACCGTGGGTATAATCAATATCCTTAATTTTTGTATTTTTAAATAATTTTTTACCACTAGAATCACTTAAAATTTCTTCAATTAACGCTAAATCAGCTTTATCACGCGGTGATAAAATTGGTTTTAAGTAATCTTTAGGTGCAAATTGTAGAATTTCTTCTCTAGTGTGTTGGCCATTTTTTATTAATAATTTTAGGTAAATACTTTGACTAGTACTTGAGGTTAAAATTCTTCTTTTTTCTTTTTCAACATCAAAAGTTGAAAAAGAAATTGTGGCATCTTTAGGAATTTCATAGGTAAAAAATTGTTGATCTTTTAAAATTTTATCAAAAATTTTATCAAGGTCAGCCTTACCTAATTCATCTTGTTGTGTTGGGTTTTCTGAACCAATTTCTGAAACTTTTACAACTCTTGGGTTTTGTTCAAAAGTTTTAAATCTTTTATTTGCAGCAATTTGGCCTGTTTTTTGCAATGATTCTAACGTTGGTTTTAATAAATATTTATAAAATCAGTAACTACCAACCCCGCCGGCACCTAATGGTTCTTCGATTTGCCAAAAATAATCTAAATGATTTTTTGACCTTGTAAAATCAAAATCAACATATTCAGAATCACTAAGGTAAGTTTGATTATAAAAACTGGTGTTTTTAAAGTTTTGAGTATATCCAATTTTTACTGGCACGTTTTCTTTTTGTTTAAAATTAACTTGGTTCTTGGATTTAACACTGACTGTTTTAATAACTTGGTTATTAAATTTAATATCTAAATTTAAGGATATTTTGTTATCACTGGTAAAAGTTAATTCAGGTTGGTCTGATAATGCAACATGGAAAAATTTTTCTATTCTTTGTTTTGATTGGGAAAAATTTTCTGAAATAAATTTTTTTACGTCTTGCTTGCGTAAGGCTTCTTTTTCAAAATCAAGGAACGAATTATAGTTAATATCAAAATAGTCATCAAGAAAATCTATATTTAACGAAGAGACTATCTTGTTTAAGTCAACATCATTATTAGGAATTAAAAGTTGGGTGGATAAAATTGTTGAATTTGAAGGGTTTTCTATTGAATTCGCCTGATATTTAAGGACTAAAATATTTCTGTCGTTATTATCTAATGATAAGTCTAATAATTTGAAATTTATTTCATTATTTTGTGGTTTTTTTAACCAAAGATTTGCATTTTGAAGGTTAAATGAAGCAGAAGTAAGATATTTTTTTATACTGTGATGGTCAAGCCCTTGGTCATCAAGACTAATTTTTAGGGCATTTTGAGCTTGCTGTTTAAAATCAGATAAATTTTGCGCAATTTTTGCTGGTGGTTTTTCTTGCACAATTTGGTCATTTTGCGTTTTTGAATCTAAAATTGTTTGAGAAAATGAAGAGACTAAATTAACAAATTCATCAGCAAATGTGGCCAAATTTTCATTATCAATCTGATTGAGTCGGAGATTTTGGTCTAATTTTTGTTTAATTTTGTTATTTTTTTCTTCAAGTTCTTGCTTATTTGTTATAGATGTACTTGAGTTTTTCAATAATAATTGAAAATTTTTCACTTCAACACTATACAAATCAAGGGAATCTGCTAATTTTAAAATATAAGAACTTATAAGTTTAATATCAGAAACTAATTTTTTTGAATCTGCCAGTGTTTTAATATTAGAAATAAAATTTGGGCTAAATTTGTTCGGTAATAATTGATTTTCCAAAGTTTTTTTAGCTTCACTTAACTTCACACTACCATTAAGACGTGCTATTTCTGATTTTACATTTTCATAGACTGTTAAAACATTAGATAAAAAATATTTTGTATTAGTGGAAATCTCATCATTTAATACAAGCTTATTTTCTTGGTCTAATAAATTTAAGGAACTCATTAGACCATCTAATTCTGTTTTATTTTCAGAATTTAAATAATTAGAATCATTTTCTAATTCTATTTTTTCTGTTTTCAATGAAGATAGAAGTGATGCAACACGCTCTAATTCTGAAATAAATTCCTTAATTTGACTAATTTGTAATTCAGTAATTGAGTTATTTATTTTTTCTTTAAAATTACTTTGAACTGTTTGGGATAAATTAGCGGTTTTATCAACTTCTAAAATAGCAGATTTTTTTAATTCTTGTAATTTTTCGTTTTTTTCTGCTGACTTATTAACAATTTTTTCTAAATTAGTTTGGATATTTTTAAGATTTTGAATTGAATCAGTGACATTGTTAATTAAATTACCAGAATTTATATTTGAATTAAAATTTGTAATTAAACTATTGAAGGTTTCATTGCTCTCAGTTGAATATTCATTTTTTATTGATTTAATTTGAGCAATAATATTTTCTAATATGAGTAAATTTGAGGTGAAATTTTCAATTTCTTCTTTATTATCGTTTTTATATAAAGTGGTAATTTTGTCATTAATTTGTGCGCTTAAGGCTTTAAGATTAACAAGGTTTGCGTGTTTTAAAACCGTATTAAATCAACTAAAAGTTGAAACTTCCTGACTAAAGGTGTCATTGGTTTTAGTAATTTCCGTGCTTAATTTGCTTATTTTGACTAAAAACTCATCCAATTTAGTTTCAAAATTAGATGAATTTAGAATTTTTTGATTAAACGATTCAATTTCACTTTTTAAATTATTGTATTTTTCCTCGTTAACACTAAAAGACTTATCAATTGTCTTAGATTTAAAATTCGACTCGAATTTTTGAAACAAATCTAATGTTGATAAGTATTGTTCTACAAATTGAGAAAGTTTGGGTAAGTATTCTGAATTTGAAAAATTTTGTGAGGAAATGTTTAAACTATCTTTTATTTTATTTTTAATAACTTCAGGAAAATTAGGATACTGAAGAAAAAAATTATCTACCTGATTTTTTTGAAGACTTTGATTTGGATCGATGTAATTTTGAAATGAATTTGGGTTTGAGGTTGAGCAAGACGCAACAACAAACGAAACAATACCAACCCCAAATAAAAATATTGGATTGGTTTTTACTTTTTTTCTGTTCATAATTTTTCCTATTTCGTGAGAGTTTTAATTATGTAATTATATAACAAATAATTAAAAAACGTATATGTTTCAATTTTAATAAGTGTATTAATTTATTTTTAAACAATCCTATTAAATTTTCATGGGGTTTTGCGGCTAGAATTAATCAGTCTTGAACGCCAAAATTTTGAAAATGTAATTATTGCTTCTAAAAAATAAGTTCATTTATTTGTATAACAATTCAAGACTTTAAAGTCACTTTTCATATAAAAGCCCAAGTTTTTATATGAGCTAAATTATTTTCACATTTTTTAAGACCAAATGTCAGAAAATATAAACAAAAGACTGCAATCAAAATCACTCAAAAAAAGCTAATTGTTAAATTTTTTATACTAATTTATTTTAGAGATAATTGATTTTTTAATTTTTTTAAATTTTTTTTCATTTAATAAATAAATGTATTTAAAAAACTAAAAATTTGCTATAATTTCATCATTAAAAAACAATAAGTAGTGAAAAGGAAAGGCTAAAATCTGGTTTAAAAGAAATTCATATTGATGAGAAAAGGATACAGATAATACTGTAGATAAAATAAAACTATTTATTAATTCTTGAATTAGTGGTTATGCTAGTCCTTCTTTTTAATTTAATAAACATGACCTAAAAATATGACAAAGTTCCTATTGAAATATTTAATTCCAAACAAGAGGTTTATTTAGATGATAAAAATTCAAAATTTAACAAAAAAAATTGATCATAAATTTATTTTTAGTTCACTAAATCTTGAAATTCCTTCGAACAAAGTAACTTTTGTAGTTGGTGAATCAGGGATTGGTAAGACAACTCTTATTAATTTAATTGCCGGTTTTACAAAAAAAGATAGTGGAAACATTTCTTTTTTTGATGAAAATGGTTCTGAAATTAAAAAACCATTAGTTGATGTTGTTTTTCAAGATTTTAATTTAATTGAAAAAATTACATCTAATGACAATATTTTGATAGGAAATAATGTAATAAATAAACTTTTAGACAAAAATGCATTAAACCAAAATGCAAATTTAATGTCGATAAAAACTGAACAACTTGAGCAAAAAGTAAATAATTTATCTGGGGGCGAAAGGCAAAGAATTGCAATTTTACGTTCACTTTCACGTGATAGTAGTTTTATATTACTTGATGAACCAACAAGAAATTTAGATATTGAAAATGCAAAAATTGTATTTGAAAATTTAACTAATATTGCCAAAAATAAAACTATTTTAGTAGTTAGTCATAACCTTGATTTAGCAAAAAAATATGCCGACAAAATTGTTTATATTGAAAAAAACAAAATTACTGAGGAAATTTTTGACAAAAATAGTCAAAATCAGTCCTTAATTGCTAAAAACAGTGATTTAAAATATCAAAAAACAGCTAAAAATTCCAAACTTTCAAAAATTAAACAGGAATTTAAGACAGGTTTTTTATTAACAATCACAGACTTTAAATCAAAACTTACTTCAAGTATTTTATTTTTATTGCTTTTTTTAACTAGTTTTTTCGGGACACTGTTATTTGGCGTCTTAAATTTAAATATTAGCAGCACTAATTTGCAAAATACGATTGAATATCAATTAGATTCGGTTGTAATAACCAAAAAACCAAATGGAGAAATAGCCACATTTTCTACTGATGAAATCACAAAACTTAAAGAAGATAACCCAAAAATTGTAAAAATTGTTCCTTTTTTTAATTTTCCTAAGCTTACTTTTACTTATGGCGATAAAACAGAGTTTGATTCTTCTGTTGATTATATTGATGAAAGTGATTTTTTTAAAAACAGATTTATTTTTGACAACAAAAATTTAGTAGGCAGAAATATTCAAAACAAAGATGAAATAATAATTTCAAAATCGCTGGCAACAAAATTTAATATAGAAGAACCAAACAATCAAAAAATTAGTGTCACAAGTTTTCGAAACACAGCTGTAGATCTAAAAGTAGTTGGTATAAGTAACTTGGCTACTTTAGATAGTCTAAATTTTAGCTTTTTACATCATAAATTTTTTGAACTAGCAAAACCTGTGCAGAAAAACAGCGGGCAGCCAAATGAAAATCTTGACAACGATAAGCCAGAAAAAATTGACCCGTGAATATTGAAACTGTATTTTAATATTGATGATGATTTAGCTAATAATATTGAAAACTTTACTAAAAACAACAAAGAATTTGAAATCCAATCGTCTCTAGGTGGTATATCAAAATCAATATTAAATACACAATCATTTACAAATATAGTTATTGGTGCTATTTTAGTTTTATTTATTATAATTTTGCTAATTCAAACAGTCTTTTATGCTAAAAACCTGAGCGATTCAAAAATGAAATTAATTGGAATTCTTAAGGCATTAAGTGCTAAAACCTGACAAATTTTCTTTTACCATTGGCTAAATATTATTATAATTTCGCTCTTTATTTTGTTTATTAATTCAGTTGTTTTTCTTCCGTCAATGGGAAAAATTTATACCGCAATAATTGGTCAAGATATTTTACTACCCTCACTAAGCCAAGTTGGGACTTTACTTATAATAATATGACTTATAATGTTCGCGTCTATTTCGGTAATTTACCTAATAATTTCTTGACTAAGCTATCGTAAACCGGTAATTAAATTGCTAAAATTTGAGCAATTCTAATTTTTGGATTTTACTTCTATATTAAGACTAAATTTTATCTAAGTTTGCAAATCTCTCTGTTATTTATTATAAATTCCTAAAGATTTAAAGCTTTTCAAGGCTTAATTCTTTAGGTTTTTTTGTGCTGTTTTAAAGGCAAAAATTAGTTGCTTTTTGCTTAAATCCTGTGTTTGCCAGTTTGATGGTAAAAATTCACTTTTTAGTGAATGTAAATATGAAAAAATACCCGGATTTATGGGTATTTTGACACTAAAACCTTAATTTCTATAGTTTTGAAATTAGCTCTTTGTAAAAAAAAAAAAAAAATGTTTGGTCTAAGAAAAAATTATGTTATAATAAATCTCACTTAAGAATAATTAATAAATTTGATATTGAATTAAGGGGGAATTGGTTATGTTTTTGTCATAAAAAAATCAGAAAATTCGACTTTTCCATTATATTCTTGAATATGATGGTATGCCTTAAATTTCACCGTTTAGAAATCTAGAAATTAGGGCTTTTAATTATTGTTCTTTCAAAACTTCATATATTTTTTTAGGCTCAATGTAACTAAAAACGAGTTTTCTATTTGCATTGAGTTTAAATAGTAGTTGTACTTTTTTATGATTTTTATTGTTTTATCCATAAATTGATTTTTGTCATGTTTTAAAATAGGTAATTAACTTTTGCCAAAAAAGTTAAAAAAGTGTCCAAAACTAATAAACCAGGACACTTTTTTAAGATTATCTTATCAAACTGGAAAACTCGGGAAAATTAATGACTTTTTACTTAAATTAATGCACTAATTTACCCTGTTTTTTCAAAATTTGCTCACTTTTTAGAAATTATTCTTTATCCGTGTCGCTAATTTTGATATTGTATTCAGATAATAATTCAGGATTTATTGATGAAGGTGAATTTAGTAATAAGTCCAAACCTTTTGAATTTACTGGAAAAGCAATAACATCACGAATTGAGTTTGTTTGTAATAAAATCATAATTAGACGATCAAGACCAAAAGCAAACCCTCCATGAGGTGGGACTCCAAAATTAAAAGCCTTTAAAAGAGTACCAAATTGAAGATTAATTTGATCTTGATTAAGACCTAAAATTCTAAAAATTTTACTTTGTAATTCAGAATTATTAATTCTTATCGAACCAGAACCAAGTTCAAAACCATTAAGGACAAGATCATAAGACTGAGCACGAACTTTTATAGGATCAGTATCTAAAAATTCAATATTTTCAACAAGCGGTGCGGTAAATGGGTGGTGAGCGGAAGTTATTTGCTGATTTGAATCAAGCTCAAAAAGCGGTCAGTTAATAATTCAGGCAAATTTAAATTCATCTTTATTAATAAGGTCGTATTTTTGTGCCAATAAATTTCGTAGAGCCCCAAGAGCCAATGATGTTTCTTGATAATTATCAGAAATTAAAAATAAAGTTCCATTTTGATAATTGTTGTCTGATAGTCAACTTTCAAGCTTAGATTTTAAGACAGATTCATCAGTTTTAAAGGAAAAATATGAAATTTTTCCGGATTCAATATGAATATATAAAAGTCTGTTTGCATTATGTTGTCTTATTTTTTCAGAAAAAATTCGGTAATCCGCTTTTGAAATTAAAACATTTTCAAGAAAAATTCCGCGAGTTTTTCCTTGGAAAAGTGGGTCTTGACCATAAAGAAAATCAAGAGAAAATAATTTATTTTCAAATCGCAAGTCAGGTTTGTCGGTTCCATATTTATCAATTACAAAATCATAATCAAGCCGCGGAAATTCAATTTTTGAATTAGAGTAAATTTTTTCTCACAAATATTTTATAAGGTTTTCAATTTGATTAGAGATTTGTTCAAAATTACTAAAGCCAAATTCTAGATCTAGTTGACAAAATTCAAATTGGCGGTCTTTTCTTAAATCCTCATCACGAAAAACACGGGCAAATTGGAAGTATTTTTCAAATCCAGAAACCATTAAAAGCTGCTTATAAATTTGAGGTGACTGCGGTAAGGCAAAGAATTTTCCTTTTTGACGAGTAGGAACTAAAAAAGATCTTGCTCCCTCAGGTGTTGATTTTGACAAAATCGGGGTTTCAATTTCGATAAAATTATTCTCAAAAAGGAAAGAGCGAATATAGTGAAAAACTCTATAACGAAAAGTCAAATTTTTCTGCATTACTTCCCGACGTAAATCTAAAAATCGGTATTCCAAACGTAAATCTTCATTAGCGTGAGCCTCGTTATAAATTTCAAACGGGATTGGCTGTGAAAATGAAAGTGTTTCAAAATTTATTGCATTTATTTCAAGATCACCATTATGAATTTTTGTATTTGGATTGCTTCTTAAGGATAAAATACCTTCAACACGAACAACAGATTCTTTTGAGTATTTATCAGTTTTTTTGGTATTTTGGTCAATAATTACTTGAAAAATTCCGTGATAGTCACGGATTACCACAAAGGTTTTATTTTTAATTTTGCGAATATTTTGGACTCAACCTTGAATTGAAACTATATTGCCAATTTGATCTTTGGATAAATTTTTTGAATTATACATGAGTTTCTCCGTCTATAATTGTTCTTAAAAATTTAAAATCAATGTTTAAAAGTGAAATGACCTTATTAATAGATGTTTGAAGGTTTTTAATTGATATTTGGCCAGGTTGTTCATCTTTTTCAAAGAAAAAAGCAAATTTTGCGCCAGATTTTTTTGCTTTTTGAAATCCATCTTTAATTGATAGAGGCGATTTATTTAAATCAACTCGAAAATTTTGCTCACGAAGTAAAATTGCAAGTTCAAAATTTTTAAGAATTTCATCTTGACTAAACCCGATTAAATAAAAATCTAAATTTGTTAGTTTAGTGGGGCAATTAGATTTAAAAATTTCTATTAGACGCTCAATTCCAAAGGCAACACCGATACTTTTAAAATTAGACATGCCAAATTTTTGTGGTAAATTATTATAACAACCTCCACCAGCAAAAGTTAATTTTGAGCCTAAAATTTTGTCAGTATCGATAAATTCAAAAACAAATTCATCATAATAATCAAGCCCTCGAACTAAAGAATAATCAATCACGTAATTAATTTTAAATTTTTCAAAAATTGAAATTATTGAATTAAAATTTTTCTTATCTTCAACTGATCAAAATTCGCTTATTTTTGGGGCTGATTTAACAAAATCTTTAGAAGATTCTACTTTGTCATCAAGAATTCTCAAAGGATTATTCCTGATGCGTGCCTTAGAAATAGGCTCAAGTTGATCAATATATTTTTCAAAATATTGACTTAAATTTTTGCAATATTCTTCTCTTGTTTGTGAATTTGAAAGGTAATTAATTTTAAGTTGGTAATTTTGAATTTTAAGATTTTCAAGAATTTTAGTAACTAAAAGAATAACTTCTAAAATCTGTAGAAAAAATGAATCTGGTTTATAATTAGTAATTTCAAATCCGGCTTGGTAAAACTGACGAAAACGTCCTTTTTGTGGCTTTTCATAGCGAAACATAGGTCCAAAATAAAAAAATTTCTTTTCAACTTGGTGTAATTTATGCTGTCAAATTGCCCGCATGATTGGCGCAGTTCCCTCGGGTCTCAAAGCTAATTCTCGATTTGATTTATCTAAAAATTTATAGAGTTCTTTGGTTACTATATCTGAAATTTGACTAGTTTTTTCGAAAATTTCTGCATACTCAAAAATTGGTGTTTCAATATATGAGAAATTAAATTTTCTAGCATATTCAAAAAAAATATTACGGATTTTTAGGAATATTTCACTTTCTTGCTCAACAATATCATAAGTACCCTTAGGACTTGAATTTAAGAATGTTTTCATTTTTAACCTTTAATTTTAAACCATCGAAAATTTTAACAAAATAATAACCAAAAATTAAAATAGATATTTTTTAGTAATTATTTTAATTTTTGGTTATTTATTTCTCATAGTCATTAATGCTTGCAAATGTTTGTTCATGAACCTTCTGAACATTTCAATATTTAGCGTTAATTCTTTTTTGTTTTTTATAGTTTCGATATGCTTCTAATTTATTTCATATTCTAGTTGCGACAAATAATGAAGAATATGTTCCGATTATAACACCTATAAGCATTGTTAAACTGAAAACTACGTCAATTGATTCATAGAAAATCATCAAAACTATGATTGTAAAAATTGTTGTTAGGGATGTAAAAATAGATCTTTTAGCAGTATCTTTAATTGCTTCTAATGAAATTTGGTTAATTTTTTCACTTTTGTAAACATCAACGTGATTTGTTTCGCTAAATTTGGACTTAATACGGTCAAATACAACAATTGTATCATTTACAGTATAACCAATTAGAGTTAAAATTGCAACAACCAAATTTTGAGATATTTGAATTCGAGTAATAATAATCGCACAAAAGACCATCAAAACATTAAACAATTGAGAAAGAATAATTGCAAATGAAAAAGTTCATTTAAATCTAATCAATGTAAAAATACTTACAAAAACAAGCGCTAAACCAACTGAGAGTATTGCATTAAAAATTAATTTTTGTGCTTCTTCATTTGAAATTGAATAGTTTGTCATTCGAATATTTGAGAAATTACTTTGAATTTCCGAATTAAGACTCGAAAGTCTGGAAGCTAAGTCTAGTTGGGTTTTGACTTCAATATTAAAAATAGAAGATGATTCATTTAAAGGATTTAAAATTATTTGCGAATTTGTGCTATTAATATTATGTGAATTTAAAAAATCAATTATTTTATTAGCTTTTTCTTGGTTTATCAAATCAAAACTTGAATTTGATGTTTCAATTAGCAAGTTTGTCCCACCACTAAAATCAATAGCTAAATTAAAGCCTGAACCAAAAGACTTGTAAATTCCGGCAAATGTTGCAAAAACTACTAAGGAACCTAAAAACAAAACAAGCGGGGTTCATCTAGAATATTTATAAATTTTTTCATAATTAATTCGTGAATAAACCGATTGGTAACCACGTTCATATTTTTTGAAGTAAAAGTTTTTTATACCTAAGAGTCAAAATCTATTCTTTTTTTGTAAAAAATCAGCTTTAAGAATAAAGCTTGTGAAAAATTTTGTAAATCCAATTGTAACTATTAGTGTAAAAACAATTGAAAAAATAAGAGTAATTGAGAAACTTTTTACATTTTTGGTTCCAAAAAAGAACAAAACAAGCGCAGCTATCAGTGTTGTAACATTTGAGTCAATAATTGCATTAAAAGAGGTACGATTAGCCTGGGAATTTGCTTTTATTACGGAATTACCGGCATAAATTCTCGACTTAAATAATTCAAAACTAATCACATTTGCATCAATATTCATCCCAATTCCAACAACAAGCGCTGAAATGGTTATTGGAGAATATTCACCTCGAACAATTGTGAAAAAAAGTAATGTCAAAAAGACATAAAGTGAAAGTGAAATTGTTGCAACAATTCCTAAAAGACCGTAATTTACAATCAAAAATAACGAAATTATCCCAATGGCTAGACCTATTGCGATTCAACCAGCAATAAAGGCTGAATCAGATTTGGTTTTGCTAACAAACGAAGCTGACAAAAAATCTAATTTATAATCAGCAGTCCCATAATTAATATCCAGCGCTAATTGTTTTGCCTCTTGAGGAGAAAAATTACCTGTAATTACAAAGGATTGCCCGTTTAAAGCTTGACTAACTGTTGCATCGGAAATTAAATACCTTTTTGCATCAATCTGAAATTTTTTAAGTGAAGGTTGTAAAATTTTTTGGTCTGGCAAAAAATCAGGGGTAGTTTTTTCGCCAACGTGTAAAAAATTATATATATTTTTATTAGCATTTTCCCATTGAAGCGGGAATTTTTCTTGGGCAATTTTTTTAAGTTCAGAAATATTAGATCAAATTAAAATTCTGTTTTGACCCTGAGGTAATTTTGAAATATATTCAGTGGCTTTAGTTCACTCTAATTGAGCATTGTTGTCTTTTAATTCGATTAATACTTGATTACTTGATGGATTTTGTGGATTAGGCTGTGAAAGGGCAGAACCAGGAGCAAATGGAACTAGCCAATTTGACTCATCACCATTTTCAAGACTAAGGTTTGTTTCGAATTTACCGTCAAAAAACAGTGGATTTGTGTTAATATCTGTAATTGTCAGTGTTGGTTTATTGACTATTTCTTCAATAAATTGATCTAATTCACGGTTATTAGAAATTTTATTACGTGAAATTCTTATTCTACCTTCACCTTCGGTAAAAACGTTGGTACCATTCAAATTAGCCCCGCCGGTTAAGCGCTGAAAAATAGCCGAATCTGCCTCCTGAACAACTTTTGAAGATGGAATTTTCCCGTCCAAAGTTTTAACTTGAACTAAAACTTCAGCACCACCACCATATTCAATTGAGCGATTAATGTTCTGTGAAATATAGTAATTTGAAACGAGAAAAACACCACTTCCCAGAAAAGAAAATGTTAAAAAAGCAAGAAAAAAACGCTTTCAACTATTAAGCGAAAACAACCTAACAAAAAAATTGCGTATTTTCATGGCTTTCCCTTCTAATAAATTAAAAATTATACCATGTTTTGCTTAGCAAAAGCAAAAAAATTTTTTGCAAAATATTAGCACTTTTTAGAGTTTTCTTTATTTTTATTGTATAATTTTTATGTTTTTTGAAAAATGTACAAGAAAATTAATATTAAAGATCAACAAATTTCTGAGCTAATTAATTTAGAAAGTCAAAGGCAAAACGACCAAATTGAGCTAATTGCCAGTGAAAATTATGCTTCCGAAGATGTTCTAAGCGCAAATGGAACAAGTCTGAGCAATAAATATGGCGAAGGTTATCCCGGAAAACGCTATTATGGTGGCTGTGAGTTCATTGATAAAATTGAATTAATTGCAATTGAACGTGCAAAGCAACTTTTTGGGACAAAATTTGCAAATGTTCAACCCTATTCAGGCTCAAGTGCAAATTCAGCCGTTTTTGCCGCACTTTTAAAACCTGGAGACAAAATTCTTGGTCTTGATTTAAGCTCAGGCGGCCATTTAACTCACGGATATAAAGTTAATTTTTCTGGAATCTTTTACAACGGAATTAGCTATTTTCTTGACAAAAATGAAATGCTAGATTATGATGAGATCGAAAAAATAGCTCTTGAGACCAAACCAAATTTAATAATTTGTGGCTATTCAGCTTATTCAGGCTTGATTGATTTTGCTCGTTTTCGACAAATTGCCGACAAAGTTGGAGCCTATTTGCTAGCTGACATTGCCCATATTGCCGGTCTTGTTGCCACAGGCGTCCATCCTTCGCCAGTTGGAATTGCTCATATAATAACATCAACAACCCAAAAAACTCTGCGCGGACCTCGAGGTGGCTTGATTTTAACAGATATTGAGGAAATTGCAAATAAAATCGACAAAATTGTTTTTCCTGGAATTCAAGGTGGTCCACTTTTTAATACAATTGCCGCAAAAGCTGTTGCATTTAACGAAGCACTGCAGCCTTGATTTAAAGATTATTGTGAGCAAATCGTTAAAAATGCTGCTTTTTTTGCAAACGAATTTGCAAAAAAAGGCGCAAGAATTGTATCAGGAAAAACCCAAAATCACCTTTTTATTGTTGATGTTAAAAAAACCTATGATCTAACAGGCAAACAAGCACAAATTTTACTTGAATCAGTAAATATTATTACAAATAAAAATACAATTCCAAATGATACTCTAAGTCCTTTTGTAACTTCAGGAATTCGTTTTGGCACTCCAGCAATGACTTCGCGCGGTTTTAAGGAAAAAGAATTTGCTATTCTTGCTGAAATTATTGATTTTGTTCTGAAAAAGAAAGATTTAAGTCCTAGCGAAATTGAAGAAATTAAGCTAAAAATTCAAGAATTAACAAAAAAATTTCCAGTTAAGTCTAGTTACTGAATTTAAAAAAATAAATTATTTTCAATTTAGGAAAAATTATCTTCATTTTTAAGAAGATGGTTTTTTTATTTTTTTTCTGAGTTCACCAGTTTGATGGCAAAAATTCACTTTTTAGTGAATCTAAATATGAAAAATACCCCTAAATCCGGGTTTTTTGAGACTAAAATCTTAATTTTTATTATTTTAAAATTAACCCATTGCAAAAAAAAAAAAAAAATGCTTGGCTTAAAATAAACTTATGTTATAATAAGTCTCACTAAGAATGGATTAATAAATTTTGATATTGAATTAAGGGGGAATTAGTTATGTTTTTGTCATAAAAAAAATCAGAAAATGCGAATTTTCCATTATATTTTTAAATATGATGGAATGCCTTAAATTTGACCGTTTAGAAATCTACAAATTTAAGGCTTTTAATTATTGTTCTTTCAAAACTTCACATATTTTTTTAGGCTCAATGTAAGTAAAAAGGAGTTTTCTATTTACATTGAGTTTAAATAGTAGTTGTATTTTTTGTGGTTTTCGTTATTTTTTCCATAAATTTATTTTTGCCAGGAATATTCAATATTCTGTGTTTTAAGTTAAAATTTTAGCTTTTTTAGTTTACTTTATTTGATTAATAAGTAGATTGTTAGATTTAAAATTTAGTGCTTTTTCTTTAATAGTTATTTTTTCCTATTTAGCAAAAATCATCTCCATTTTTAAGAAGATGATTTTTTATTGGTTTGAGTTTTAATTAATATCTTTGCTATATTTGTAATTACTTATTTGACTATATACATGTTTGTTATTTAAATATTTTTGGTAGCGGGCTTTTGATTTGAGAGTTCATAAGTTTAGTGGTAGACCAAAAGCTTCAATCATCCCTGGTTCTTCGTCATATAAATCTATTCAAGGATGGAGGTACTTGCAAATTTGTTTAATTTCTTGTTGACTTACACTTGTTAGTTGAGTTTTAGTTCAAAATAAAAAACCAAGTTGATATTTAGAGTTTAATTTAAACATACGCTCAAGTGTTGAAAAATTAAAAGATGAAAAAATTATTTTGTCAAAAAAGTCTTTCCCATATCTAACTGATAAGTCATCAATAACTCTTTCAATTCCAATGTATTCAGTTTGGTCAGTTTTAAGTTCAACATTAATTACTTCAAACTTATCTAGATAAAGATCTAAAAAGTCCTCAAGTGTTAAAATGGTTTGTTTTCGAGTCTCAAGTTGAAAATGTAAACTATGATCATCATTATATAATTCAGATAAAGTGCTATTTGCAATTATTTTATCCACACCAGCTGTTCTTTTAGTATCCTCGTCATGAATGACAACTATTCTATTATCTTTAGTTAAATGAACATCTAATTCGATTCCATCAAAATTAAATTCATATGCTAAATCAAAAGCTAGTTTGGTATTTTCAGGTGCGATTCCTGAATAACCACGGTGCGCTATTAACAATTGTTTTTTAGGCATTATCTAATTCCCTTCAGCGATAATTTGTTTTGCCTAGCTTTTTAAGTTCAGCGCGATTGTGTAAAAAGACTATTAGACCACAAATTGTTCCAAATAAGGCAACACCTAATGCGATTGTTAAAATTAATTGGTAACCTAAAGGTGAAGTATTTGTTTGTCCTTCAATTGTATAGATTTTTCCAACATATCCTGATAATTCATAGAATCAAGCATCTGGTGAAAAGGCAATAAATGAAAGAATTCCAACTGAACTTGCATAGTTATTTTTACCAATTTCAATTTCAGCAACTTGAGTAAATCGAAGAGTTACCATTACTCATGATAGAGAACCTGCTATTAAGAATAAAATTGTAGCCAATATTATAAAGAAGATAAACAGTGGCGTTCCAGGCTCTTGAATTCCGGCTAAGGTAAGAAGTAAAATAGTTAAAATAACAAACATTCCTGTCACTGCTGTTAAAACTAAAATGAGAATGTAACTTCTAAATTTGTCAGCATAGTAACCAACATAAGAACTAATTAAACCTCGAAGTCCATAAGTTCTAATTCCGCCAAGAATTGTAACTAAAATTGTAGGTGCTAAAAAGACATTATTTAACACTTGAACTAAGTAATAGGCAAAAACTGATTGGAAAGTATACATTCCCATTACAAAAATTGAAAGCATTCATAGTTTTCAATTTTTAAGTGAGACAAAAATTTGATTAATATTTTTCTTGATAGATTCTCAACTAATTTTGTTAGTATAACGTTCAATTTTTTTCTCTTTAACAAAAAAGAGAACCAAAAATGAAGTAATTACTAAAAAACTACCGATTGTAAAAGTATAAGCAGCAAAAGGTGTAGAATTGATTTCTCTAGTATTTTGATTGTCTGGATAATAAACTGATGTAATAATTAAACCAATAACAAAAACTAGGAAAAATCCAATTACACCATTTGCACTACCTTGAATTCCATAAGCAAGACCTTGGTTTTTTTGGTCAGTTTGCTGTGAAACTAGTTTTCAAAGTGGGGTTCAGAATATTAGGGTTGATGTAATTCCTCAAAGACCTCAAATAATTTTATATTGAGTCAAAGCACTTTCTTCACCTAATTGTTGAGCATTTTTGATTGTTATACCAAATCAAAATGTAATAATTCCCGTTGATAAAACTGCAATAAATAAGAGTCAACGCGAACTAATCCTATTAGATAAAAATCCACCTGGTAGTTGAGTTGCAAGTGTAACTCAACCAATAATGGCTGTCAAAGAAGCTACTTGGTCTTCACGAATTCCTAAATATGTGTGCAGGTTAGGCACAATATTTTTTAAATAATAAGGGGCAGCAATAACAAAAACATCAGCGGCTGCTAATATTATTAAAGCAAAAATTTGTGATCAAGTAAAATCTTTAAATTTGCTAAAAAATCTTGTTTTAACTATGATTTCTCCTTTCAAAAAATTAAATTTACTATATTAATAATCATATAATAAATTTGCAAGAAAGTTTTAAAATTCCGGCCAAAAAAGCAAATATGAAATATATTCGTAATTTTTATTAAAAAAGCACAAATTTACTAAATTATTTCATAAATGGAAATAAAAAAAATGCAACGATAAAATTATTTTACTATTTGTTGCATTTTTATTTACTATTTGGGAACATGACATTAAAAAATGTCATGTTTTTAGAATATTAATTTTTAATAACGTGTTTTAGGGGTGTGATTAAGAACTAGAGGTTGAAGGTGATGGGGTTGAACCTGTTGAAGTTGATGATGAAGATGATGAAGATGATGAAGATGATGAAGATGGTGAAGATGGTGAAGATGGTGAAGATGGTGAAGATGGTGAAGATGAAAACTTACCTGATAAGAAATCCGTTAAAAGTTGTGTTATATTAAGATTTGCAACAAAGCCATTAATAATACTATTAATTATTGAAGGAAATGTGATTTTTGAGTGGTTTTTAGGATCTTTTGCATTTTTTTCTAGATCGGCTAATAGTTTATTAAGTGCAGCTTTAAGTATATCAGTATCTGGGGTCTTTAGATAAGGTTTAGCAAATTCTGCAAGTGATTTTAAAATTTCTGCTAGAGATTTTTCTGATGCTGATTCAGGAATAACCTTAACAAGATTGCTAGCATAAATGTTTCGTGATTTTTTAACTAAGTCTTTAAAATCTAATTTTCCAAAAATGTCTGAACTTAAAACTGATAACATTGAATCAGCCAAATCTCTTTTATCGGCACTCATTAGTGCATTTTGGGTTTTTTCAAATTCAGACTCATCACTAATGAAATCAGTTTCGGACTTATTATCGTTTATTTTCTTCAATAGTTCTTCATTAGTTTTTGCAACACTTGATAAATCAATAACACGTTTATATGTTAAATTTCCTGAAGCGTTATCAGTGAATTTTGTAGATTTTTTGATACTATCAACAACAGCACCAGTTTGAGATTGATCGGTCGCTAATTTTAGCAATAATTGCTCAGCTATTTTTTTATATCCCTTAATTTGAGGGTGAATATCAAATTTTGTGGCTCCTAATGTTGTATCAGAATCATTTCAAACTTCTGCATCAAATGGATCAACATAATTTACATTAACTTTTTGGGCTGTTTCACGAATCGTAGTATTAATTTCTGTTGTAATTTTTTGGAAATAGTCTTTTTCTAAACCAAAATTGTTAGCAAAAAGGTTACTTAAAACTTGTACTAAAAGTGAGTTTGGCAATTTATATGGAAGTAAATTTATATGTAAATTAGGATTAATTGTCTTTAATTCTTTTAAAAGATTTTCTAAATCTGATTTTAATTCTTTTATTTTGGCTGAAATTTCGTTTTGAATATATTTGGCTATTTTTGGTTTTAAATCGGGTTTTTTCTTAGGGTCAGGAGGAGTTGTTTCTTGGGCTGTTTCTACAGTAATTTTATCCAATTCCTCTTTAATTCCAGATGTTTCAGGTGATAAAAGTGGACCAAATTTAGTTGCAGCTAAGAAAATATCATTAGCACCAAGAGTCATTGTTAAAAGATTAGCGCTTTTAATTTTCTGAGTTAATTCAGGATAACTTGATTTATTAAAATTGCCAAAAACGGTAGATAAATCATTGAATTTTGTATTTTGATCGTTATTTTTAGGCACAAAAGGATTATCAGCAACTTTTCCAGCTGGGTATTTTGTAGGATTAATTAAATTAAGTCAATTTTTTACTGTTGCACCAGAAAAGGCCAAATTATCATATGAAACAAGCGAATCTTTGTTTAATTTTTGCAAAAAGTGTGCAAAAAAGGAAGGATACGAAAGACCACTTACGCTTCCTGAGTTAAGTTTACCTTGAAAATCGCGATATGTATCTTGATTGAATCCGGCGGTAACAGAATCACCAATTGCTAAATAGTTAAATCTTGAAAGTTGTGTTGATTCTTGTGATGAGATACATGCAACAAACGTTACTGTAGTAGCTATTGGTAATAAACCTAATGATATAAATTTTAATCTTTTTCTAACGGGATAGTTTTGAAGATTTTTGTATTTCATACTGTTCCTTTCGATTTTAGTTTAATAAATTTAAAATTATACTAAAAAAAAGAAAAGATAAGAAACAAAAAAATGTAAATTAGTATATTAACTTATCAAACAGAAGATTATTTTTTATTTTTGCATGTAATTTTTATAGTCAAAATTATTCTTAGCCTTATTAAATACCAAACTTAATTTCTAGCAAAGGTTGCCCAAAAATAAATTTTTCCTGAGTTTGCCAGTTTGATGGCAAAAATTCACTTTTTAGTGAATATAAATACGCAAAAATAGCCGTAAATCTGTGTTTTTTGACTGCTAAAATCTTAATTTTTATTATTTTAAACTAACCTTTTGTAAAAAAAAATGTTTGGTCTAAAATAAAATTATGTTATAATAAGCCTCACTAAGAATGAATTAATAAATTTGATATTGAATTAAGGAGGAATTAGTTATGTTTTTGTCATAAAAAAATCAGAAAATGCGAATTTCCCATTATATTTTTAAATATGATGGAGTGCCTTAAATTTGACCGTTTAGAAATCTACAAATTTATGGCTTTTAGTTATTGTTCTTTCAAAACTTCATATGCTTTTTTAGGCTCAATTTAAATAAAAACGAGTTTTCTATTTGCATTGAGTTTAAATAGTAGTTGTATTTTTTTATGATTTTTGTTGTTTCATCATAAATTGATTTAAATTGATTTTGCCAGTGTTTTAAACTAAAAAAGTAGTTTAAATATTTTATAATTTTGCTTTTTAAGTTAAAATTTTAGCTTTTTTAGTTTGCTTTATTTGATTAATAAGTAGATTTTGCATTCATGAGTGTTAGATTTAAAATTTAGAGTTTTTGCCTTGATAGTTATTTTTCCTGAGTTTGCCAAAAAAGTTAAAAAAGTGCCCAAAACTAAACCAGGACACTTTTTTAAGACTATCTCATCAAACTGGGAAACTCGGGAATATGCTAATTTACTTTATTTTGCTAGATCTTTATTTAAAGGAAACTAAATTATAATTGATTTTAGCAAAAAACAACGGTTTTAGAATTAACCAATTTAAAAAAGAAACTAATTTCCTAAAATTTCAACTGAAATTTTAGTCTGAAAAACATTAATTACTAGGATTTTTTACTAAAGGCGATATTTCTTGAAATATAATATACAGATTCAGCAAGTGTAGGGTGGGTAAAAGCTGAATTTTGAAGGTCAAAAATTGTCATATCTTTGCTTATTGCTAATGCAATTTGGTTAATCAAAGTTGCTGAATCTTCAAGGAAAATAGTTGCTGATAGAATTTTGTAAGTGTTTTTTTCATAATTAATTTTGACAAAACCAATTTCAAAATCTAAGTTAGCATGGGCTCTTGGCAAATTTTTTGCAAAAATTTGCGCTGATTCAAATTCAATTTTTGCACTTTCTAACTCTTTTTCACTTTTTCCAACAAATGAAATTTCTGGATTTGTATAAATTGCAAACGGAACGTTGGATTTTACAAATTTTTCATCAGATTTTTGGTGCAAAATATGTTTTGCAACAACATCTCCTTGTTTATATGCACTCGTTGATAACATCATAATTGCGTTTAAATCACCAATTGCATAAATGTTTTCTTCTGAAGTTTGAAAAAATTCGTTTACTTTTAAAACACCATTGTCATATTTTTCTAAATTTAACTCACAAAATGAATCATTATTAACAATTCTACCAACTGCAAGTAAAATATTTTGAGTTTTATGTTTAGAAATAGTTTCACCTTGCTGAATAAGTAGACCATCAGTTTCGTATTTTAAAACTTTCGCATTTGTTATGATATTTATTTTATCTCTTTGGATAATTGAATTAACAGCGTCTTTTATTGACTCATCAAAATTGCCAAATAATTGTTTATTTGATTCAATTATAGTTATTTTTTTGTCAAAGTTGGCATAGAAACTAGCAAACTCAAGAGCAATAACTCCGCCACCAATTATTGTTAGTTCATCAAAATCGTGATAATCTAAAATTAAATCATCAGAAGTATAAACATTTGCATTTTCAATGCCTTCAATTTTTATTTTTCTTGGACTGCTTCCGGTTGCAAGAACTATTTTGTCGGCATAAATTTCGTTGTTGTCAGCTTTAATTATGTTTTTAGAAAGTAATTTTGCTTCTTGGTTAAAAATAGAAACACCAGCTCCTTCTAGGGCGCCTTTGATTGCTTGTTGCAATTTTTTACTATTATTGCGAGCATTTTCAAAGATTTTTTCTAAATTAAATGTGTGGGTAGATTCAAAACCGTATTTATGTGAATTAGACATTAATTGTCTTATTTTTGCAGATTTTAAAATTGTTTTAGTTGGGATGCAACCCCTATTTACACAAGTTCCGCCTAAAGAATTTGATTCAAAAAGTGCGACATTTTTGCCGTTTTTAGCTAAAATAATTGCCAAAGAGTATCCACCTGGGCCACCCCCAATTATTGCAATATCAAATTTTCCCATATATTACTCCTTTTTTCAAATTAAAATTAATAAATTATGAGCAGCAAACTTTTTAAATAATTTTTTCAAAAAGCATGCTTGCTTATTTAAATATTTTACAGCAAAATTGTAAAATATTTAATTTATTCAAAATTAAAGTCTATTTTTAATAAATTTTTTAATTTTTTTTAGTAATTTTAGGCAACAAAAAATACTTTTTTAGCATAGTCGCTAAATTAATTATTTAAGAGAAAAATTTATACTAAATTTAAATTTTTAATAGCCAAATTTCTTAATCATTTTAGGGTCGTTAAACCATTTTTTGGCAACAGCTACTCTGTTTTTTAAAACAACTTTTTTACCAAAAATCTCTTCGAGTTCTTTGCGAGCGTTAGTACCAATTTGTCCAAGAACCGCGCCAGCTTTACCAATAATTATTGGTAAGTGTGATTTTCTACCAACATAAATTGTTGCATCAATTCGAATACAATTTTTTTCTGATTCGTCAAAATTGTCAATGACAACAGCGGTTTGGTGTGGAATTTCATCATCAACATTCAAAAGTATTTGTTTTCTTATTATTTCTTTTGCAAAAAAACGTGAACTTTGATCGGTAACATCTAAATTATTGAAAAAATGATTTGAGGGATAGGCATATTTTTCAATTTGGGCTAATAAATTGGTTCTTAAATCATCAAAATTAGTTGAAAAAGGTAAAATGCTATCGAATTCAAATTCAAATTCCTTCATTTTTTGTGACTGACTTTCGAAATTAAATTCGTCATCTTCAATATCAGTTTTAGTAATTATTGCGATTTTGTTTTTAATATCTGAAAGTTTTTTAGCAAATGCTTGTGTGTCTTCATCGATTGGTTCGTTAACTGGGTGCAAAAAAAGAACAAGATCTATTCCCTCAAGTGTCGAGTTTATCGCGAAATTCAGGGAATTACTTAAATTATTAATTTTATTATGAAAACCGGGGGTGTCAACAAAAACTATTTGAAGATTATCTTTATTATAAATTGCGTTAATAGCATCTCTGGTAGTTTGAGCTTTTAGACTAACGATTGAAACCGGAAATTGAACAATCGAGTTTATTAGTGAAGATTTACCTGAATTAGGTCGGCCAATAACTGCAACAAAACATGTTTTTGTTTCCATATTTATAAAAAATCCTTTTTAAATTGCAAGGGGAGAAGTTGATTTAATTTTTTCTCAACAGATTCTGCTTTTGAATTATAAAGAAAAATACTAACATTTTCAGAAAAAAATTCAACAAAAACTTGTAAACATTGACCACAAGGGACAATAAATTTACTAGATTTTGGGCTATAAATGTGAATTTCTTTAAAATTTTCAGGATTAACTCCTTGGGTAATTGCCTGAAATATCGCTACTCTTTCGGCGCAAATTCCTGCAGGATAAACGGCATTTTCAACATTAATACCTTCAAAAGTGTGCTCTTGTTTTGTTAGTAAAATTGAGGCTACTGGAAAATTAGAATAAGGACAGTAGGAATTTTTGCTTAGTTTTTTTAGGGATTCAAATATTTGTTCCATTAGCGAAAAATCTCCAAATTTTTTAAAATGTTTTCCACTTTTTCGTGCATAAATTTATTATTTTCATCATTGTCATGATCCAAACCTAGTAAATGATAAAGGCTATGAACAAAAAGGTATGAAAATTCGCGTTTTTGGGTGTGATTATAGTCTTTTGCTTGCTTTTGAATTTTTGATGGTGTCATAAAAATTTCGCCTAAAAAATGAATTTGCAAATTATTTTCTTCGATTTTTAAACCACTTGGAAATGATAAAACATCAGGAACATAATCTTTGTTTTTGAATTTAAGGGCTAGTTTTTGGGCTTTTTTTTCACTTATTAGCATCAAATCTAGATTAATTTCACCTTGTAAATTTTCATTTTTTGCAAAAATTTCAAAAATTTTTTTAAACAACTTTAAAAATTTAAACTTAACCTTACTTTGATTTTCGAAATTAATTAGAATTTTCACCATTTATATTTAATTTTATTCTATTTTGTAAAAAGATCCAAAAAATTACCTGTATTTTTTAAAAAAAGAACGGCCGGCAATTGAGTTTTTGGTTTTAATAACAGTGATTTCGTGAACTCAACAACAAATTCATTCTGTTTTACATTAACGATTTTTGTAATTTCAAGTCTAACTACTTGGTCCTGGAATTGAAACTGGGCAAATGAATCTTTATCCATTAAATAATATATGTCTGAATTTATTGTTGTAAATGTTTTATGTTTTTCATCAATTTCTAAAATAAAATTAACGGTCCTATAAGTTTTTATTTGAAAAAAATAGTAAAAACTTGCGCCCATCAAAATTAGCAAAAAGACACTAATTATTATTGTTATCTTATTGTTTTGATATATCTTTGATGTCAAAAGTTTCTCCTTGTTCAATTACATATCTTTTTGAATGAGAGATCTCGATAAACATTGCATTTTTTTGGTAATTGGAAATTACTTTCTTTAAAAATTCGAAATTTTTTTCATCGATATTTTCAAAAGCCTCATCTAATAAAATTAAGTCGAAATCCTTAGTTAAAAGTTGCAAAATTGCGATTATTTGCTTTTGTCCACTTGAAAAATTTGAGCCATTGTTAACAAATTTTGAATCAAGGGAAATTTGCCATTCATAAAGCATTTCTTGAATGTCAAACCGTTGAAAATTATTAATCAAATTCTGAATTTTTTCAGGATTTTCATTTGTTATAAAGGAAAGAACACTAATGTTAGGGAAATAATTTTGTGATTTTATGTAGCAAATTCTCTTGCGCAACTCGTTTTGATCATAATATTTTAAATCAAGATTATTAATTAAAAAATCACCGTTATAAACAATTTCCTGATTTAAAAGTCGTAAAAATGTAGACTTTCCGCTTCCATTTTTTCCAATTATGTGCAAATTTTCTTTTATTTGCATTTTTTCAATATAAAAAAGCGTCTTATTTTTATAATAACTCACGCTTAAATCTTTTAACTTTATATCTGAAATTTTTTGGTGATATTTGCCGGTTGTCTCTTTTTCAATATTAAGTACAAAATTTAAAAGCTCAAATTCCTTTAAAAAAATTGGCAAGTTAGTGACTATATTAACAAATGAAGAGAGCGGATTAATAAAAAAACTAAAAAAACTTAAAAAAAGCAGTAATTCACCAATTGATAATTTTTTATCAAAAATCCAAAAAGAGGAAATAACCACAATTAAAATTGGCGCTATCGAAAAAAGAAAATTATTAAAACTAGATAAATAACTTTCTTTTTTCCAAATATTGAATTCTGACTTTTTATAACGGTAATATTTTTCATCGAATTGATGTTTTAAATTTTTATAAACATCATCGTGCTTTAAATTTTCAAGCGAAAAAATCATGTCATTTGTGCTTGTGAGACTATTTAGTTGGTCTTCCATTAAAAATTGGTGATTTTTTGAAATACTTTTTCGCACAATTATGCTAATAAAAAGGTAAATTATGCCTATTCCAATAATTAAGCCCAAAATTTTAATATCTATCCACAACAATATAAAAAATGAAATTAAAAAAGTAATAACCTCATTAAAAATATGATAATAAAAACTGGCTGAAAAAGCTGCAAAACTTGGAATTAAATTAATTCTTCTAATGTAATCATGATTGTCTAATTTTAAAAGTTGAAAATTTTTACCTGTTTTTAGTGCATTAAAAAAACGGTCAAAAATATCTTTTTCGATTTTTAGTTCAATTTTGTGAATATATATTTTTTTAATAATATCCTGTAAAATTCGCCAAATTACAATCCAAGCAAAGAAAATACTCACTTTTATAACAAGGCCAATGTCTTGCTGTGGCAAAACCTTGTCAATTATTGTTTTCATGAATAATGAAGATAAAAAATTACTAACTGCAGTTATAAAAAATAAAAAAATAAGATATCAATTACTTTTTGACTCAAGGAAAAACCACCAATTATTCCATGATTTATCTTTTACTTTTGATCTTTTATACTCAGGATCTTTTTGGGCAAAAATTACAACATTTTGGAAAATTTTTGCCATTGTTTCAGTTTTAATTTTTAATTTTCCTTTTAAGGGATCAATAATTTCAAATTTTGATTTTTTTACTTTTGTCAATAAAACATAATGATTTAAATCACCAGTTTTAATTAAAATAATTGTTGGTTTTACGATCTCTAAATTTTTTAAATTCTCATAAGGACCCCCGTAGGATTCAAGAATAATTCCAAATTCCTTTGCTAATCGCTCTAAATTAGCGATGTTTATCCCATCATTTGAATAAAAAGCTTTTGTTTTTAAAGAGTTTATTGATATTTTTTTATCATAAAAGAAATGATAAATTGATTGAAGAACCGCCAATCCACAATCTTTTAAATCCTTTTGCAAAAATACTTTCATCTTCTGCTCTAATTGTTGTAAAATTTATTAAAATATTAAAAAATAGAAAAATTTAGGAAAAACTAACAAAAAATTATGGAACAATACAAATTTAATCGCATTTTCTTAATAGTAACCGACTCGCTTGGAATTGGTGATGATGGTTTCCAAGACTCATTTGGCGATTCGGGCGCAAATACTTTATATTGTGTTTCAAAAACTGGTGAATTAAAAATTCCTTTTTGAAAAAAAATGGGAATTTCTAATGTGGCTAAAATTGAAAATAGTGGCAAAATAAATAAAGAACCACTTGCTTATGTTTCAAAAATTATTGTAAAATCAAAAGCCAAAGACACACTAGCGGGTCATTGAGAAATGATGGGAATTGAAACTCTTAAGCCTAACCCAAATTTTGATCAGGGTTTTCCTAATGAACTAATAAGAGAGCTCGAAAAAGCCTTTGATAATCGAGAAATTATTGGCAATAAATCAATTAGTGGAACTGTGATTTTGTCAGAATTAGGACAAAAATCTATCGATGAGGGCAAAATAATTGTCTATACCTCACCTGATTCCACTCTACAAATTTGTGGTCATGAAGAAAAATTAGGGCTTGAAAATCTATATCGCTATGCAAAAGCTGCAAGAAAAATTTGTTCCTCAAAGCCAGAATGAAACGTTGCTCGCGTTATTGCTCGCCCTTATATTGGCCAAAACGGAAAATTTACACGCACTTTTAATAGACATGACTATGCAAATACACCGCCAAAATCAATTCTTGACAGATTACAGCAAAAAGGAATTGAAACTATAGGAGTCGGTAAAATTGGTGATATTTTTTCAAAACAGGGGCTTGATACAATTTTTGGACCTGACAGTGATGAAAATAATATGGATATAGCAATTGAGATTGCCTCCAAATCCACAAAAAATCAATTTATTTTTGTGAATTTGGTTGAATTTGACTCAAGTTATGGTCACCGTCGTGATATTATGGGATATTGCCAAAATTTAAATAATTTTGACATTAAACTAGCAAAATTAGTAAATGCTTTAAAAGAGGATGACTTATTAATTGTTTCTTCTGATCACGGAAATGACCCTTGTTTTCCCGGCACAAATCATACCCGCGAGGCACTACCACTAACAATTTTTTCAAAAAAATTCACATCAAAGTCAAAAAAATTAAAAAATCCTGTTGATTCACTTGCAACTATCGGGAACATAATTGCCAGAAATTTTCAAGTTGAGCTAGCAGAAATAGGTGAAGATATTTTTGACTCTTTAGAATAATTATTCCCTAAACTTACTAGTTTTTAATATTTTAATTTCAGAATTTTTCCAAAAAAGGACTAAATAATTGCTATAAGTTCTTTTTAATATATTGAAAAATGATAAAATTTTATTAAATTTAAAGTATAATTTATTATTTTTTTATAATTAGTCAGATTTAAACTCAATTATCTAGCCAGCAAAAGCAAAAAAGTGGAATAAAATGAATCATTTAAACAACAAATATTCACCAAAAAATCAAAAATATAGGAATAAGAAAAAAAATACTCATCATTATTTTGATCCAGAAGCAAAGGAATTTGCGCACGTTTTACAAAAGCAACGCTCTCTTTTTGAAAGTTCGCTCGACTGCTATAGTACTAAAAATTTGCTTGATAATTTAAGTCAAAATGAAACTGAAGACGGCCTAACACACTCAGACATCTTGAGAGCTCCAAGTTGTCAACACAACAGTAATTTAACGAAAATAACCTATGAAAATCGAGCTTTTTGCTCAAATAGTGAGTCAATAAATCACCAAAATAAGCATCTTAAAAACTCTGAAGCCCTCGATGAAAATCAGTGTCTTGAGTTCCAAAGTCTATCCAAACAGCGAATTAAAAGAATGGCTAATATTTCAATTATTTATGGCTCACAACTTTTTGATCAAAATATTGACATTGATGAAATAAAAAATAAATATTTTGAAGTGACTTTTGATCAGTTAAAAATTCTTACTTTTGTCAAGAAAAATTATGTTTTTTTGAAAAAAGTTATTACATTACAGTTAAAATCTAATTGAAGTTGAGATAGAATATTGCCATTAATTCGATCAATTTTGCTTTTGGGGGCTGCTGAATTATTTTTCCAACCTCGCCGAATTATTTTTAATGAGGCTATTGAAATCACTAAAATTTTTAGCATTGAAGGTGGCGATGAATTTAGCTTTGTAAATGCTGTTTTGCAAAAAGTATACAATTATTATGAAAACAAGAATCTTCTTAGACCTCAAAAATAAACATGAAATAAAAAATCATATCAAAATTGAGGTGAAATTTTGAAAATATAAAAAAATACTTGGAAAAAAATTTAAATTCTTATTTTATAACCTTTCAAAAATTTTAGAAATTAGTGTTTCAAATCAACAATGTGCTCAACTTGATTTAAAATTAGTTAATAATATTTACAAAGTTGAAAATTGAATTTCATGTATGAAGCAGTTTTTAAACTTAAATTTACTTACAAACTTAAGAATTCATAAAAATTTAGCAATTTTTTTGTTTTATAGTTGACAAATTTACCTACAAAGATTTAAATTCAGACAAAAATTATTCGACTTTGAAGACCGTCGAAGAGACGCTTTTAACAATTTATCGCTTGAATGAATAAAAAGTGATCCAAATTTTAATATCAAAATCATTGAAATTTTAAGGAGATGGAAATAAATGAACCTACTTAGTAAAATTCTAAGCATGGGTTTTGAAAAAGCCGAGTCATTAATTAAAACTGGTCATGTAAAAGTCAATAATAAAATATGCCTTCTTCCAGCATATAAAATTAAAAATTTAGACCAAGTGACAGTTGAAATAAAAGAAAAATATGTCTCACGCGGCGCCATAAAACTGCTTTGAGCTTACGAAAAATTTGGACTTGATTTTAATGACAAAATTGTTCTAGACATTGGGTCTTCTAAAGGTGGTTTTACACAAATTTGCCTTCAAAAAGGCGCAAAAAAAGTTTTTGCTCTTGATTCAGGTTTGAACCAATTAGATTATTCTTTAAGAATTGATCCTAGAGTTTCAGTAAAAGAAAAAACCAACATTAAATATATTACAAGCGATTTTTTTGATGAAAAAATCGACATAATTGTTTGCGATGTTTCCTTTATTAGTCTTAAAATTGTTGTTAGTGTTGTAAAAAATTTGTTAAAAAAAGGGCAAAGTTTTATTGCTTTATTTAAACCTCAATTTGAGGCTAGCTCAAAATATGTCCAAAAAGGCGGTTATGTTTTACCTGAATTTCATGAGTTTTTAATTAACAGACTTGTTGAATTTGCTAAAAACGACTTTGATTTTGTTAATTCAACTAAATCACCAATTAAAGGACTAAAATCAAAAAATATAGAGTATTTTTTGCATTTTATCAAGAAAAATGACTAATTATAAACAGTTTTTCCCTTTTTTAAATAAGGTAACTTATTTAGATTCTGCCGCAATGACGCAAAAACCAATATCTGTAATTGAAAAAATTAACCATTTTTACACAAATTGTGCTGTTAATACACACTCATCAAATTCAAAAATCGCCTTTGAAAATTTACAGATTTTAAATCAAACTCGTGAAAAAATTGCAAAATTAATTGATGGTCTTCCCGATGAAATTATTTTTACTTCTGGAACAACAGAATCGATAAATCTTTTTGCCAACATGATTAAAAAATTCATAAGAAAGGGAGATGAAATTTTGTTGTCACCTTTAAATCATTCTTCAAATTTACTTGTTTGAGTCAAAATTGCTCAAAAGGTGGGCGCAAAAATTGTTTATAGCACAAAAATAATTGACAAAATTTCACCAAAAACAGCTATTATTGCTTTAAGCCAAGCGAATAATTCAATTTTAGTTGATCTAGATTTAGCTAAAATTTGAGAAAAAGCTTTAAAAAACTGCGCTTTTGTAATAAATGATGCAACACAATCAATAAACTTTCAAAAAGTTAGTATGAATTTTTGCCACGCATTGGCTTTTAGTTCTAATAAATTTTACGGCCCAACTGGATTAGGTGTGCTTGCAATAAAAAATTATTTGATGGAAGAACTAGAACCTGTAAAATTTGGAGGGGGAATAATTAGAAAATTTGACAACAAAAATTTGCTTTTTTATAATGATTATCGCAAATTTGAAGCAGGAACACTAAATTTTGCTGCAATTTGGGGCTTAAATGCCGCTATTGATTTTATAAATAAAATCGGAATTGAAACAATTTATAAAAAAATTAGAATTTTGGCCGATTATTTATATGAAAAATTAGAAAAAATTGATGATATTGAAATTTTTTCTAAAAAAGGCGACCATATTGTAATTTTCAATATCAAAGGTTTTAGCGCTCAAGATGTTGCATCGTACCTAGGAAATAACGATATTTATGTGCGAAGTGGGAATTTTTGTGTTCCGTTACTAAAAAAAGTACTAAAAAATGATAGTTTCATCAGAGTTTCGCTTGGTTTTTATAATGATTTTGCTGATATTGACAACTTGATTGCCAACTTAGAAGAAAAGAGGTTTTTAGATTTTGTATAATGATTTTATTATTCGACGAAATATTATTGTCGATGCTAATGAAAAATTCAAAGAAAAAAAACGAATTTGTAAGTCAACAAACTCTGAAATGAATAATAACTGTGATGATTGGGCGCAGTTAGACTTAGAAATTATTGGGCAAAAAATTAAAAAAATACAATTTTGCGCTTCAGGTTGCGCTCTTTTGCTCGCAAGTTGTTATTTATTTGAAAAAATTTTAATTAATAAAACCATAAATGAAGCGCAAATTTTGCTTGAAAATTATGAAGAAATGATTAAATCTCAAAAAATTATCCCAATTTTAGAAGATTTAAATGCGCTTTTTATGGTTAAAAGTCACCCAAACCGAGTAATTTGTATTAGTATTCCTTTGTTTTTGTTACAAAAACAAATTAAAAATCATGAAAACAGTTAGAATTCATAAATTTTTATCACAAATGGGAATTGCTTCCAGACGAAAAGCCGAAATATTAATCAATGAAAAACGAATAAAAATTAATGGCCAATTTGCACAAATAGGTCAAAAAATTTCTGACCTTGATGTTGTTGAGTTTGACGGTCAAAAAATAAATAAAAAACCAAAAATCGTCTGGTATGCGCTAAACAAACCAAAAAATTATATTACAAGTCGAACTGATCCACAAAATAGGCCGACAATAATGGAATTTTTTGATAAAAATTCCTATTTGTTTCCAGTAGGACGGTTGGATTTTGAAACAACTGGACTAATTTTAGTAACAAATGATGGCGAAACTAGCAATAAATTACTTCATCCTAGTTCAAAAATTCAGAGAACATATTTAGTCAAAACTGATTTTAATTTAAATGATGAGGAAATCAATTTTTTGAATAACAATGAAATTTATTTAGATAATGTAAAATCTGTTCAAAAAGTTCAAAAAGTTGCCTCACGGACATATATTGTCAAAATTTGACAAGGTTCCAACCATCATGTTAAAAAAATTTTTATCTCTGTTTCCAAAAAAGTACTTATGCTCCGAAGATTAAGTTTTGCTACTATTGAACTTGGAAATTTAAAGCCAGGTGAAAAACGCAAGTTGTCTCAAGCCGAAATTTTGTCACTAAAGAATATTTTTTAACAAATTAAATTTTAGCTAAGCAACTATTATATATAATTATTCGTGTAATACTTAAATGAAAAATGATTTAACTATGGAAAAAAATAATTTTGTAACTGAAAAACCAAAGAAAAAATTTTTTAATAAAAAAACGTTTTTATTTGGTTTGTTGACTTTAGCGTTTTCAATTGCCGTAACAGTTTTTGTTCTTTTTACCTTTATTTTTAGGTTAGTTGATGTTGAAGGTAACTCGATGTTCCCAACTCTTCAACACGGGCAAAAAATTTTTATTAATAGGGTAAAATCACCAAAAAGAAACGATATTGTCGCCTTTAATTACAAAGAAATAGTTTTAATTAAAAGGATTTTGGGACTGCCAGGCGATAAAATAACTGTTAAAGATAATGAAATTTACATAAATGATAAAAAAGTTGCAGAATTTATCAAAAGCGCGACTTTTTTATTCGATGGAATAGTGCCTGAAAATAAATTTTTTGCTGTTGGTGATAATTTGGAAAACAGTAGCGACAGCAGGGATTTTGGATTTTTTGATCTAAATGATGTCATTGGAATTTTATAGGATTAATTATTTTCTATATAAATTTGTTAATTTATAAATATAGCCAACTGTTAAAATAAAAAAATATAATTTTTTTGCAAAATATGATGAAATTATATTTTTTTATTTTTTGCTTTCTTCCTTTTAAAGATTATGATATAATTTGTTAAAAATATAAGAACAAAATTATAAGGAGAATATGATGAAGGCAGCAAGCAATTTTATCTGTTTTGGCAATTTTTGCAGATCATAGTGATTTAACCAAAAGCAAAATTGGTTATTTTGAAAAATATCGGTCAGGCACTCCTAATTTTAAAAATATGTTAAAAGATAGTGAAAATAATTACTTTATTGGAGACTAAAAGAAATCAGAAAAATCCGCTACTATCGAATTTATATCAAAAAATTTAAATCTGTAACTGTTGATAATTCTGTTGATGATAAATTAGCACTTTCTTATTTGGTTAATGATGAAAAATAAACTAATTCTTACTAAATTTTTGGGAACAACCCTTTTAATTCCAGCATTTTTTTTAACTTCCTGCGGAAATTTAATTACTTTTCTTACTAAACAAATTTTTAACAAAGATGACGGAATTAACAATCCAAAAAATTACGATTCTTACTATTTTTTAAATTTGCTAGCGAAACATTATGAAGAATTTAATGTAAAAAACGGTACTTTTTCAGCCTTACATCTGTTTTATAATCAACCCGAAAAACAACGGGGCAGATATTTATTCCTTGGTAAACAAGGTGAAACTACAATTGAAAACTTAGAACAATTTCAAAAAAATATTATTGATAGAGTTGATGAAATTATAAAAAATAATCCCAATTTCGCTAATGTTAATACTTCTGAACTCAAGTCAGAATTTGAAGACAAATTTCTAAAGGGAGAGCCTCTTGAAAAAGTATTAGAAAAAAATAATATTATAATAGGAGAAGCTGGCGGATATTGAATGTCAACTCGTGTTACCTACTATTATTTTGAAGAAAATGGTTTTTCAAACATTACAGCCACAAGAATTACACCAGATTATGTTATAGAAGGAGAATTAAAACAACCCACTGTGGTTTTTGATGATTCGCCTTTTTTTAATGTTATAGTCTACCCTAAAAATAAAACAATCACCTTTAGGGATATTGACGGAGGAATTTACACCGGCGATAACATTATAGATTATGAAGAACAGAAAGAATTGAAAATATTAATTGAAAGAGAAGTTAGAAAAATTTATAATAAACTAGCAAAAAAGTACAATTTGCCAAAAAACAAGATTAGCTCTTCTTCCCCCTCTTTTATGTCTATTATTATCGATTTTAGCCAAGAAATTAATAATATTAAAACTTTAAAGCCAAAAATTCTTGATTTAATTACAGATAAAATTAACCCTTGATCTAACAGTTTTTTACCCAAAAAACACGCAATTATTAAAAATATTGACGAATTTAAGAAAACAATTATTGACCGAATTTTAAAATTAGATCCTAAATTAAAAATTGACCAAAATGATTTAATTTCTGATTTTGAACAAAAATTTCTAAACGGCGAAAAACTTGATGAATTTCTAAAAAATAATAATATTTTTATTTACGAAACTTGGGAACGAATGGGTTATGAATCATTTTGAAGATGGGTTCCCCATAGTATACCGGATCCTAATAATTATCCAAAAAGAGTTGAATGAGAAAAAATACTTCTTAGAAAAACAGAAGGTAATAATATTTTTTTGACAACAATTTTTAAAACGGATTTAACACTAAATTTTGTTAGAAGTCCTGCATCTAGTTTTGATAAAGTTGCTTTCCAAATCTTGGCTTTTCCTAAGGATAAAAATATTGTTTTTGATAAAAACGTTAGTCGACTTGAACTAATTGAGGACTTAAAAAACAATTATTTAGATAAGTATGAAGAAAAAGACAAACAAAAAGTAAAAAACTATGTATAAGTTTAAATTAGTAGAAAAAATCAGGCAATTAGTTTTTTATCTATAATTCTAATTGTACCCCTTTTGTTATTTTTCTCTAGCATGTTGTTTTAAAAAGTTTCCACAAATAATTTCCCTAATATAAAACTTGGGTTTTTATATGATAAGTAACTTTTAAGGGTTAGGGTCAATTTTATTTTCTTTTTTATGGCAAAAGGTCAATAATTTATTGTGAGAATTTTAAAATTTTTTAGAATATTGAAAATTATTAATAAATAAAGGTCATGATTATTAGTAATAATTTGTTAATAAAAGTATAATGATAAAATATTTATTTAAAAGTAGAAGTCGGGTTTTCAATAAAAAAATTAAAGTGATATCAAAACGAATATAATTAAATTAAAAAGCCAAAACATGTTATAATTTTTATAAATAATTTTAATTAGGTGCGAAAAATGAAATTAGCGAAATTTAAAAAAATAATTTTATTATTGCTGTTTTGACCATCAATTTTTTTAATATATCACTCTTTTCTTATAAATTTTGATACTAAAAAATATTGATATTCTTCAAATTTTAGTAATAAAATTGATATAAGAGAGCCTTTTGCCAAACAGTTAAGTAGCTCGTCAAAAATTGATGATTTTGATAATCAATTCGAATTAAAACTATTGTTAAACCCTGATTTCTTGAGTACTGATTCTAAAGAAATCAGTAATTTTAATCTTGAATTTATTAAAAAAATAGAAAAATCAAGATTAAAATTCAAAGAAGCTAAGAGCAGTGAAATATTACCAATTGTATGGTTTTATTTTGATACCGAGAATGATAGAGAGTTTTTTGTAAAAAATTCAATAGAAAACTCGTTCATTAGTCGTTACATCGTATATAAAAATGAAGGAAATAAAAAAACAAAGCCTTTAAGTTGGTTTCATTATAATGATCAATTTCTAAATGGTTACAACTTTTATTTAACTAAATATTTACCTAAAAGTCGAATTGACAAGTTTAAAGAATCAATGTCAAAAAATATTAAGATTGTTAATTTTGAAGAACAGGCTAAAAAGGATAAATCAACTTATAAAACACCACAAACAAAAGTTGGTGCAATTGAAGTTGAGGATGAATTTAACTATGATTTTAAGAGTTATTTTAATGATAATAACATTCATATTAACGACTTGGGATCTACTAATAAGTGAATTAAACCAATTACAACGAAGTATGATGAAAACGAACCATATCATTCAACTTTAGTATCATTAATATTAGGTAGTAAACTAGGCATTGATACCAAGTCAACTTCCTATTTGTCTATATATACTACTCACAGCCAATGACAAAAAGCAATTGAATGAATGGTTGAAACCAATAATGTTAGGGTAATAAATCACAGTTATGGTGGGGTAGGAAAAGACTTTTACGATTATAAAGAAGACGCCTTTTTTCTTGATTTTTTAGCAAGAAAATATGGTGTTATTAACGTTTTTGCAGCTGGTAACGGTGCAAGGGAAAGAAACGATGGGAAAATTGTGGATCACCCTTGAATAGATAAGAAAAGTTTATCTTTAAATTCTATAGTTGTTGGCGCACTCGATGATAATTCTGAGCCTTGAAAAATTGCGAAAAACAAAATTGCTGACTATTCAAATTATAAAACTGGGCAAGAATATTATGAATTGGCTAAACCTTTAGTCGTCGCTCCCGGACGGATTTATAATCCTGTTACTAATTTTAAGGATCGTTTTGTTAGAGGAACTAGTTTTGCTGCCCCTATTGTCACTGGTTTAATATCAACATTCCTAAGAGAAAAACCAAATTTAGATAATGATGATAATAGACTAATAGCATTAAAAGCGATTTTATCTGCTTCGGCAATTTCCCCAAATTATAGCGATTTAATTATAAAGCGAAGTGGTTATTTTGAAAAATATGGCTCAGGCACTCCCGATTTTAAAAATATGTTAAAAGCTAGTGAAAATACCTACTTTATTAGTGACCAAAAAAAATCAGACCATGAAATAATTTTTACTAGTAAACCATTCTGAGTAAATTCAAACAACAAAATTAAGGCTTCTTTGTCTTGAATGTTTAATGCTGGTCTTTTAAAAAATAAAGTAGCTGCTCCTGACAAGAGCAACTACGTAAGTTGATGATGATTTTTA
The DNA here is from genome assembly GCF_024758565.1 of Mesomycoplasma ovipneumoniae. NCBI lineage: Bacteria > Bacillati > Mycoplasmatota > Mycoplasmoidales > Metamycoplasmataceae > Mesomycoplasma > Mesomycoplasma ovipneumoniae. The sequence continues at coordinate 604,427 of NZ_CP079199.1, read as the reverse complement.
ACACCTTTTACTCCGATTGGTTTACCAGTTGCAGGCGCCGCTGCTATTTTAGATGCAAAATCTAAGATGAACCAACATAAAAATGACTTTGACAAATGATCTGAAACACATATTAATTCTGAACGTTTAAAGCTAGAAGCTACTAAAGAAAATCAAAATGGCAATTTTGTTTCAGATTATGATTTATATTTGCAAAAACTTGATTCAAATAATAATTGAGTTGATGTTTCTTGGTCAACAAGTTCTAAAAGCAATGATGAATTAATCAATTTTAAAGCAGAAAAATCAGGCTACTACCGGCTTTATGTCAAAAAATTTAAATCTGTAACTTTTGATAATTCTGTTGAAGATAAATTAGCACTTTCTTATTTGGTTAATAATGAAAAATAAACTAATTCTAACTAAATTTTTGGGAACAACCCTTTTAATTCCGGCGTTTTTTTTAACTTCCTGCGGAAATTTAATTACTTTTATTAATAAACAAATTTTTAACAAAGATGACGGAATTAACAATCCCCAAAATTACAATTCTCACTATTTTTTAAATTTACTAGCAAAGCATTATGAAGAATTTAATGCAAAAAACGGAACTTTTTCAGCCTTAAATCTGTTTTATAATCAACCCGAAAAGCAGAGGGACAAATTTTTATTCCTTGGCGAACAAAGTAGAATAACAATTGAAAACCTCGAACAATTTCAAAAAAATATTGTTGATAGAACTGAAGAAATTATAAAAAATAATCCTAATTTTGCCAAAATAAATACTTCTGAACTCAAGTCAGAATTTGAAGACAAATTTCTAAAAGGAGAACTTCTTGAAAAAGTCTTAGAAAAAAATAATATTATAATACGCGAACGTATCAGATATTCAAGTCCAACTCGTGTTACCTACTATTATTTTGAAGAAAATGGTTCTTCAAACATTATAGCAACAAGATTTGTACCAGATTTTGTTAAAGAAGGAGAGTTAGTTCAACGCACTGTAGTTTTTGATGATTCGCCTTTTTTTAATGTTATAGTCTACCCTAAAAATAAAACAATCACCTTTAGGGATATTGATGAAAAAATTTATGCTGGTGATAATGATAAAATTATAGATTATGAAAAGAAGAAAATATTAATTGAAACAGAAGCTAGAAAAATTTATAATAAACTCGCAAAAAAGTACAATTTGTCAAAAAACGAGATTAGCGGTTCTTACCCCTCTTTTATGTTTGATATTATCCATTTTAGCCAAAGAATTAATAATATTAAAACTTTAAAGCCAAAAATTCTTGATTTAATTACAAATAAAATTAATCCTTGATCTAACAGTTTTTTACCAAAAAAACATGCAATTATTAAAAATATTGACGAATTTAAGACAACAATTATTGATCGAATTTTAAAATTAAATCCTAAATTAAAACTTGACCAAAATGATTTAATTTCTGATTTTGAGCAAAAATTTCTAAACAGAGAAAAACTTGATGAATTTCTAAAAAATAACAATATATTTATTTACGAAACTTGGGAGCGAATTGGTTATTGGCCATCTTTAAAAGAACCCGCTCACCCTATATCGGTTCCTAATAATTTTCCAACAAACGTGGAATGAGAAAAATTGGTTCTTAGAAAAACAGAAAATAATAATATTTTTTTGACAACAATTTTTGAAACAGATTTAACACTAAATTTTACTATAAGTCCTGATTCTAGTTTTGAAAAAGTGGCTTTCCAAATCCTGGCTTTTCCTAAAAATAAAAATATCGTTTTTGATAAAAACATTAGCCGTCTTGAACTAATTGAGGATTTAAAAAACAATTATTTAGATAAATATGAAGAAGAAAAAAAGAAAAAATGACCAGACAAAAACCACGTATAAGTTTAAATTAGTAGAAAAAATCAGACAATTAGTTTTTTATTTGTAGTTTGTGTAAAAACTATTTTGCATTTTAAGCGACCATTTTATAGACTTTTTTAGTTTTGAAAGCGAAAAACTAAAAAAACATAGAGTTAAAATCTAAAATAACAAAATTGCTTTTGCAGGGTAAAAAAGCGAGAAAAACGTCCCGTTTTTGCGCCTAAATTAACACAATAATTTAGATCTTTTTAAAAATTGATTATTCTAAAAAAATTTTTTTAGTGAAATTTAATTATCTTAAAAAATTAGTCTAGTGTAATTTTTTGTTTGCCAATATGCATTAAAAATCACTTTCGACAACGAGGTAAATCTAGACCGCTTTTATTTATAAATTTTTTATTTTTGCACAAAATCAACAAGTTCTCTTCAATTTCTGAATCAATTAGTGAGGGTTTTAGTTCTAAATCTGTAATGAAATTTGGGTATTGTTCAGAAATTATTTTATATGCTTCAATAAAAAGATCACTAATATTTAGAATTTCTCACCTTATCAAACCAATAATAGCTAATTTTACAGCTAAAATTTGATCGTCCATTTTTGGCAATAAGATACCTGGGGTGTCAAGAAAAAGAAATTTATCATAGCTAATTCATTGATTATTTCTCGTTATTCCCGGTTGGTTTCCTACCTTTAGCTGTGATTTTGTGATTAAATTTATTAGCGTTGATTTTCCAGTGTTAGGTACTCCGACAACAAAACATTTTAGACTTGGCGAAAAAAATTTAGTTGAATTTTTTTCTTGTTTTATTTTAAATATTTTATTTAAATGTGATATAATTTCTAATCTAGCTGAATAATCTCGTAAATTTACAAAGAGAACAAAAAATTTTTTATCTGTAAAAAATTTTTTTATTTTAGTGAATTTATTCTTATCAGCTAAATCAATTTTTGTTACTATTACTAGTGTCATTTTTCGCTTTGCAATTTGCAAAAAATTCTCATTTAGACTAGAAATAGGGCATCTTCCATCCACAACTAAAATAAAAAGATCTGCTATTTGTGCTTTATTTTCTATGTCATTTATGCTTTTTGCCATATGACCTGGAAATCAATTTATTTTCATGCAATAAATTATAAATCTTTTTATTAAAAAAGTGGTATAATTGTAAATTGTGGTCACGTAGCTCAGTAGGATAGAGCACGAGCCTTCTAAGCTTGTGGTCAGAGGTTCGAATCCTCTCGTGATCGCCATTTTTTTATTCTTAAAAATAAAAAAAATAAATAAAAAAATTTTGCTTTTTCAAAAAATAGTGTATAATTATTAATTGGAGAAGTAGCTCAGCTTGGCAGAGCGCTACGTTTGGGACGTAGTGGTCGCAGGTTCAAATCCTGTCTTCTTCACCATTTGGGGGGGTAGCTCATCTGGCTAGAGCGCCTGTTTTGCACGCAGGAGGTAGAGGGTTCGACTCCCTTCCTCTCCACCATTGGCTCTATAGCTCAGTTGGTTAGAGCGTCCGGTTCATACCCGGAAGGTCATGAGTTCGAATCTCCTTGGAGCCACCATTTTCATATAATATATAACAAAATCGCCTGGATCTATAGCTCAGCGGTTAGAGCATCCGGCTCATAACCGGTTGGTCATTGGTTCGAATCCAGTTAGATCCACCAAAATGGGCAATTACCCAAGTGGCTGAAGGGACTAGTCTTGAAAACTGGCAGGGGTGTGAAAGCCCGCGGGGGTTCGAATCCCTCATTGCCCGCCATTTATTTTAAAAATTTCTTAACACAGCGGAGTAGAGCAGAGGTAGCTCGTTGGGCTCATAACCCAAAGGCCGTAGGTTCGATTCCTACCTCCGCAACCAAGGTCTAGTAGTAAAGTGGTTAATACGCCTCTCTGTCACGGAGGAGATCGCGGGTTCGATCCCCGTCTAGACCGCCATGGCTCCGTAGCTCAGTTGGTAGAGCAACGGTTTGAAGCACCGTGTGTCACTGGTTCGATTCCTGTCGGAGCCACCATACCTAATTGCAACCTCCAATAAAATATAAATATTTTGTATAAAAATGCCGTAATCTACGGCTTTTTTTATATTTTTAATTTTTTTTAATTAAAAAAAATATTTATCTTGTAAAATTTAGTATTTATTTTTATGTAGAGAGAAGGTATTAACAATTTTTTACCAACATCCGGATTTTTATCTTTCCCTTACCGTAAATTTACTAATTTTTCTTTTAATTATTCTAGCAGTTCCGGTTTTAATAGTATTTTTAATTGCAATTGTTAAACCGCGAATTAAACGAACGTCAAATATTTATCTCTATTCACTTAGCACCGGTCTCTTGTTAATGGTTGCAACAGTTGGACTTATGCAAGAAGGGTTTAATGGTGCTGAAAATTTCGCTCATAGCTATGGTGATCTAGAAAATTTATTTAAAATTCTAATAATTGGCGGTGGTTCAATTTTAGGTCTAACAAGCGTTTTTATTGCCCGTTGATTTTTTATTCGCATTTTCAAAAAAGATTTGCACTTGGATCACAAACAGCACGATCATAACGATCATATTGTAAATTTTTCTGACATTGACAGCCCAAAATCTGCTTGACTTGCAATTTTACTTCTACTTTCACACCGAACAATTGATGGATTTATACTAGGATCTGTCATTGCCAGGGTCACTGCAGGAGATGAAGTTAATTGATATTTAATTGGAACTTTTGTCGCTCACATGTTAATTGAAATTTTGATTATTCACTATCGGCAAGTTCAATATGGTCAAAGTATTAAAAAGTCCGTAATTTACAACTTAATTACAACGCTAATTTTAATTCCAATTATTATAATAGGTGCTTTTTTGAATAAATTTTTTATTCAAACTGGTTGACTAATTCCATTTTTCAATGTTTCTGGTGGAGCAATTTTGAGTTTTGTGGTAATAATCGAATTAGTTCCCGAATTTATTCACCTCAGAAATAATTCCTCAAAACAATGGCATATTTCACTTATTCTTTTTGCAGCCGGAATTGTTTTTGCTTTAATTCTTTTAACTCTTCACCAACACTAGTTTGTAAAAAGCATAACTTAATTTAGCAAGTTTTTTGCAAATTTTTAGAAAATTTCGAGCCTTACAAAGCTCGTTTTTTTATTTTTTAAGGAATTTTCATGAATTATTAGGACCAAAATTTTAACTATTAAAGGATTAGTTTTTTTATAAAATGCTGTATTTTACAACACTTTTTTAGTTGAGCCTGTTTTTTATTTAAGGTTTAAATCTCAACTTTTTGGCACAGATTATTTTTGAGACCAAAACTAAATTTATTATTATCAAAATTAAAATATTTTTTTAATTATGTTGGCATCCATAATTAAAAAATTTTCAAAGTTTTTCAACCAAAAATGCAAAAAAAGCAGGAAATTATGGTATAATTTTAAAATTAGTATTGCTTTTAAAAGGAAATATATGATTGAGGACAATAAAAACCATAAAGATAACGAAGAAATCAAAGAAATTGATTCTAGCTTAAATAGTGAAGATGACAAATCGGATGACTCAGACAAAATTTATGAAGTTAAACCAACAATTTTAGAAACAGTAACTGACAATATTGTTCCAATTAAAATCGAAGATGAGATGAAAGTTTCATTTCTTGATTATTCAATGTCAGTTATTGTCTCAAGAGCTCTACCAGATGTTCGCGATGGACTAAAGCCTGTTCATAGACGAATTTTATACACAATGAGCGAACTTGGAATAACTTCAGGAACTAGTTATAAAAAATCAGCTAGAATTGTCGGTGATGTTCTTGGAAAATATCACCCACATGGTGATGCTTCTGTTTATGATTCAATGGTTCGAATGGCTCAATCTTTTTCACTACGCTACCCACTTATTGATGGACACGGTAATTTTGGTTCAATTGATGGCGATGAAGCTGCGGCAATGCGTTACACTGAGGCGCGACTGTCAAAAATTTCTAATAAAATGATTGAAGGTATTAAAAAAAATACTGTAAATTTTAGGCCTAATTATGATGCAAGTGAAATGGAACCCGAAATTTTACCAGCACGATTTCCAAATTTATTAGTTTCAGGGGTTTCTGGAATTGCTGTTGGGATGACCACCAAAATTCCTCCCCACAACTTAGGTGAAATTATTGAAACTTTTATTACTTTTGCAAGAAATCCAAATATTGACATTAATGAATTAATTGAGACCCTTCCTGGTCCAGATTTTCCAACAGGTGCAATAATTTCGGGAAAAAAAGGGATAAATCAAGCATATTTAACCGGAAAAGGTACTTTTTGAATTAGATCAAAAGCAAAAATTGAACATTTAAATTCAGGTAGATCACGAATTATTTTTTACGAAATTCCTTATGAAGTTAAAAAACCTTCTATTATCGAAAAGGTTGCTTTTTTAGTAAAAAATAAAAAAATTCTTGGAATTAAAGATATTCGCGATGAAAGTACTCGTCACGGAATTCGTGTTGTTTTTGATATTAAAAAAGGATTTAATCCTGAAGTTATTTTAAATAAACTTTATCACAGCACCGATTTACAAATTAGTTATTCAATAAATATGCTTGCGCTTGTAAAAGGTGTGCCAAAATTAATGAATTTAAAGGAAATTTTAACTCATTATCTTGAACACCAAAAAGAAATTAATCTTCGTGCACTGAACTTTGATTTGGAAAAAGCTAGTGAAAGACTTAATATTTTAAGCGGTTTAAAAATTGCTATTGAAAATATTGACAATGTAATTACTATAATAAAATCTTCAAGTTCAGACCAAATTGCTCAAGAAAGATTAGCCCAAACATATAATTTAAATCCTGTCCAAACAAAAGCAATAATTGACATGCGTCTTGGTCGGCTAACTAGTTTGGCGATTGAAAAATTAATTAGTGACATTGAAAGTCTAAAAATCGAAATTGATGAAATTAAGTCAATAATTGAATCACCTGAAAAACTAATTGAATTGATTATTACACAACACAAAGCAACGGCTGAACAGTTCAGTGATCCGCGAAGATCTGAAATTATTGCCGAAATTATACGACTTAATGAAGAAGATTTTATCCCTAATGAAAAAGTAATTATTTCTCTGACACAAAATAACTATGTAAAAAGGTTAAATTTAGAAGAATATCGCCTACAAAATCGTGGTGGTTTTGGCGCTTCAGTTTCAAATTTATACAAAGATGACGAGCTAAAATCTGTTTGCATCACAAACACCCACAGCGATCTTTTAATTATTTCTTCACGGGCTAAAATTTTCAAACTTCGGGCTCACCAAATTCCTGATAGTTCAAAACAAGGAAAAGGTCTCCCTTTTTTAAATCTTGTACAAGTACAAAAAGATGAAAATATTAGCGCTTTAATTCCTTGAAACCAACAATACAAAGATCATTGACTTATCACTGTTTCTGCTTTTGGTTATATTAAAAAAACGGAGCTTTCAGAGTTTAGTTATATTCCAAAAAATGGAAAAATCGCTTTAAAACTTGTTGAGGGAGATTATTTAAAATCAGCCTTTATTGTGCCAGCAAGTTCTGAAATCAATATTATTTTAGCCTCATCCCAAGGACTTGTAAATCGTTGACCAATTAAATTATTACGAAATACGGGTCGGGCTTCAATCGGTGTTAAAGGAATCGCTCTTGAAGAAGGACACAAAATAGTTGGTGCTTGTTACACTTTTGGCAATGATTTTGTCTTTAATTTAAGCAAACATGGTTATGGGAAAAAAACTCCTGTTGAAGAATATCGACTAACCGGAAGAGCAACTAAAGGATTAAAAGGTCTAAACGACGAAAAGGCTGGCGATCTTATTTTTGTCGGCACAATTGGGCAAGATCAGGAAGCAATAATTATCACTAAAAGAGGTTTTGCAATTAGAATTGATCTTGATAGCGTTCCAATAATTAGTCGTAGGACAAAGGGGGTAAAATTAATTAAACTCAAAGGTGAAGACGAAATAAGTTTTGTTACTTTAATTAAAAAAGAGACAAATTAATCTATCAATTTTAGACAAATCACTAACAAATTCACAGTTAAAGAGAAATTTAAGTTCATTAAAATTACAGAATCTAAAGACTTTAAAATCCTAATTTTGCATTTTACAGTGTAATTTAGACGCTGATTTAAAGTCTTAAATTCATCGCTTTTCTTAATTTCTGACATCAAACTGGCAAACCCAGGAAAAATAACTATTAAAGAAAAACACTGAATTTTAAATCTAACCATAATAAAAGAAAAAATACAACTACTATTTAAACTCAATGCAAATAGAAAACTCGTTTTTATTTGCAGCGAGCCTAAAAAAACATATGAAGTTTTGAAAGAACAATAACCAAAAGCCCTAAATTTATAGATTTCTAAACGGTTAAATTTAAGGCATTCCATCATATTTAAAAATATAATGGATAATTCGCATTTTCTGATTTTTTACAGCAAAAACATAATTAATTCTCCCTTAATTCAATATCAAAATTTATTAATTCATTCTTAGTGAGGTTTATTATAACACAATTTTATTTTAGACCAAGCATTTTTTTTTTTTTTTTGCAAAACAGTAATTTTAAAATTATAAAAATTAAGATTTTAACCTAAAAAATACCCGTAAATCCGGGTATTTTTTCATATTTAGATTCACTAAAAGTGAATTTTTACATCAAACTGTCAAACTCAGGAATAAAATGTTGAAAAATTAACTAAAACAATACAATCAAAATCATGAATAAAAAGCAATAATCTGAATTTTTTGAACTAATTTAGAACATTTAGATAATGTCCTTAAAAAACAGTTATATTAAATCTTGTTTTTCAGACTTAATTAGATTAGCATCAAAAAATCGCTTTTTGATGCGTCGATATGTTCACTCAATAAATATACGTTTTAGGATATCAACAAATTCAAAAATGACAAAAATAACAACTGCCATTGATGAAATTTTTCAGAAAAATGTCGGGTTATCAAGAAGAAAATGATTAAGTAATGCAAAAATTGTTGACAAAAGAAAAATTCAAATTGTTAAAATATAAAAAAATAAAATTTTAAATAAGTAGTAGTAAAACTTTTTTCTATTAAAATTTTTTTCGTTTTTATTAAAAATTGAAGCAAAAACAAACGTATAGAATCAATAATAGTTTTGTACCTCAGTTACAACCCAGTCAAATTCACTAATTTCCTTGCGGTTCCTTAACTTAATATAATAATATTTAACAAAACGTCTAGTAAATCAAACATACTTATGGGACGGAATTTTTTCTCTTAAATTGCTAATTCTTGTTTCCCAAGGTTGATATTTTCAACAAATTTTTCTTGATTTCTTCCTCTTTTTTTTACAATTTTCAGTGTCAACAAGAACGGAATTTACAAAAGATTCTAAATTAAAATTTTGTAAAAATTCAAAGGTTGTGGTTTTATTTTTCAAATCATATTTTCGGTATAAAAATTTCTTAAAAAAGTAAATAACAAATTTTGCTCAAAAAGTATTTAAAAAAAACCCAAAAAACGCAATGAAAGAATATATCACCACATTCATAATATTCGGAAATCAAATATCATAGTCATAAAAAAAATTATCTTTATTTTCAAGGCTAAAAACAAAATTTTTGCCTAAAGAAAAAAAATGAACTCTATAAACAAAAATTAACACAAATAATAAAATGGTTAAAATAATTGAAAATAAATTAAGAATTAAATAGAAAAGCCAGGAAATTAGTTTGGTTTTATAGTAAAAAATCGGCTCAAAACTGTTGTATTCTACAAGTAAATCGAATAATTTATAATAGCTGTTAGTTCCAAAAAATGGGATAAAAAAAATCCAATTATTGAATTTTAAATTAAAAAATTTTTCTAAACTTTCTTTATTATACATTCTCAATTAAATGGGTTAGCCTCTATTTTTATACAAATTTCAAGTTACAATTTGAATTATATCAATTATACTAAGTGTCCTTTAAATTTATTTGAAATATATAAAATTATTAAATTGGGAGTGTTCATAATTTTTTGTTTTAGATTTATTATGTATTTTTCAAATAGAAATCTAATTTAGGGCATTTAGATAATGTCCTTAAAAAAACAGTTATATTGAATCTTGTTTTTTAGACTTAATTAGATTAGCATCAAAAAATCGCTTTTTGATGCGGCGATATGTTCACTCAATAAATATAGATTCTAGCATAACAACAGATATAAAAATGACAATAATAACAGATCCTAATGCTGAAATTTTTAACCAAAATGTTTGTTCATCAAGAAGAAAATGATTAAAGAATACAAAAATTGTTGAAAAAAGAAGAATTCAAATTGATAAAATATAAAAAAATAAAATTTTAAATAAATAGTAGAAAAACTTTTTTCTGTTAAAATTTTTTTCATTTTTATTAAAAATTGAAGCAAAAATAAATGTATAAAATCAATAATAGTTCTGCATCTCAGCTACAACCCAGTTAAATTCACTAATTTCCTTGCGGTTCCTTAACTTAATATAATGATATTTAAAAGAACGTCTAGTACGCTTAGGGGAGTTAATTACTTCTGTGAAAAGGCTAATTATTGGGTAGTTATGTTGATATTTTCAACAAATTTTTCTTGATTTATTCCTCTTTTTTTTACAATTTTCAGTGTCAACAAGAACCGAATTTACAAAGGGCTCTAAATTAAAATTTTGTAAAAATTCAAAGGTTGTGGTTTTATTTTTCAGATCGTATTTTCAGTATAAAAATTTCTTAAAAAAGTAAATAACAAATTTTGCTCAAAAAGCATTTAGAAAAAATCCAAAAAATGCAATGAAAGAGTATATCACCACGTTCATAATATTCGGAAATCAAATATTATAGTCATAAAAATAATTATTTTTATTTTCAAGGTTAAAAATAAAATTTTCACCAAAAGTAAAAAAATGAACTCTGTAAACAAAAATTAACAAAAATAATGAAATGGTCAAAATGATTGAAAATAAATGAAGAATTAAATAGAAAAGTCGCGAAATTATTCTGGTTTTAAAGTATAAAATCCCATCCAAACTGTTGTATTCTACAAGTAAATCGAACAATTTATAATAGCTGTTAGTGCCAAAAAATGGGATAAACAAAATTCAATTGCTGAATTTTAAATTAAAAAATTTTTCTAAACTTTCTTTCTTAAACATTATCTAATTAAATCGGTTAGCCTCTATTTTTTATACAAATTTCAAGTTGCAATTTGAATTATATCAATTATACTAACTGTTCTTTAAATTTGTTTGAACTATATAAAATTATTAAATTAATTTTAACATAATTTACTAATTTTAAAAAGAATAAATTTCAATTTAAAATAAATTAATAAAAAAATAGACACACCTTTTTGATGCGTCTAAATTAATGTATTTTTCTTTGTTTTTAAAATGATTTTTTAATCTATTAAAATTTCAAATTTTAAATTTTACCTCATTTTTGTAAGGTTTTTTTGGTTTTAGCTGAAACTTTAATACGAACTTTTTGCCCTGAGGCAGTTTTTAGTACTATTTGTTGTAAATTTAAATTAAATTTACGTTTTGTTGCATTTAGGGCATGAGAACGGTTATTTCCGCTCATTGGTCCACGTTGTGAAATTGGGTCTTTTCTTGCCATTTTTTTCCTCCTGTGATAACAAAGGGACTATTTTTGACCTTTTTCTAAAGCAATTTTAATGATATTATCAAATTCAGTTTTGCGACTAATTGCCATTTCAGCAAGCATTTTACGATTAATTTCAATGTTTGCAAGTTTGATTTTATGCATTAATTGCGAATATGAAATTCCTTGGTCACGAGCTGCAGCATTTATTCTACTAATTCATAATTTTCGAAATTCACGTTTACGCTGTTTTCGATCACGAAAAGCATAGGTTCAAGATTTAATTACTGCCTGTTTTGCAACTTTAAATCCGATTGATTTATGTCCTCAATAACCTTTTGCTAATTTTAATCAACGACGGCGACGCTGGCGCGTTACACTTCCACCTTTGACTCTCATAATAAAATTTCTCCTTTTATATAATGTAGTTTCAAAAAATTTAGCGAATTCTTTGAATTAATTAAATTAGTTTTTTTATTCTTTTATAATCTGAAGGATCGATTAAAGTAGCTTTTCTTGATTGGCGCTTTTGTTTTGTAGTTTTATTTTGCGCTAAATGTGAGCGATATGCATGTCCGTGTTTAATTTTTCCGGTTGCAGTAACCTTAATTCTTTTTTTCAATGCTGACTTTGTTTTTAGTTTGATTTTAGGCATTTTTTTCCTTATTTTGAATTTCTTCGTATTCTAATAGTTCTTTTAGCTGTTTTGAAGAAGTGAATTTAGGTAGTTTTTTGCGATCACGTTCAAGATGCATAACTAAAAAATTACCGTTTTGCGAAATTTCCTTGCTTTTTTTTGCAATGTATTTCAATTGGTCAAAAAATATCTCAAGTGTTATTTTACCTTGATCAATTCGGGTAATTTCACGACCACGAAAACGAAGAGCAATTTTCACACGGTCGCCATCAAGAATAAACTCTCTAGCTTTTTTTGATTTTACAAGAATATCTTGCTTGTTAATATTAAAACTAACCCGTATTTCGCGGTTATTAGTAAAGGATTGCTTTTCCTTTTCTTCCTTTTTTTTCTTTTTTATGTCGTAACGAAACTTACCATAATCAAGAATTTTCGCTATTGGAACTTTTTGAACTTTTTCATCTTTAGTTTTTACTTCTTTAATTGAAATTAAAACTAAGTCAAGTCCTTTGGATTTTGCAAGTTCAAGCGCTTCTTTAGTCGGAGTTTTTCCAATTTTTTCGTTGTCAGATCCTACTAAAAAAACGTTAGGAAACATAATATTTTCGTTAATTTGGTGATCTTGTTGTGGTTTTCTTTGAAAAAGATTTTTAGGATTCAAAATTTAAATTTATCTCCATTTTCAATGGTTTTTACTGTGTTTATACAAAAATCTTAAAAAGTATTAAATTATAATTTAAACAAAAAAATAATAATCTTTGTTTGCTAGGTAAACCCAAGATCTTGCGATCTTCAGGTGAGAGCAAATCTACTTTCTGCAAATAAAAATTTGCATTATAATTATACTTAATTTTTAAATTTTCAAAAGCAAATTTTTAAAAATTTAAAAATTAATAAACAAATTGCACCATTTTTTCGTTTTCTACAACTAAAAAGGTGTCTCCCTTTTCAGCTCCAAACGGTTTTAAAACATTGCGTGCTAAATTAAAGTCACCTTTTATCGCGTTAAATTCGGAAATAGAATTAATTGAAACAAAAACTGAAGATGTTATTCCAAATCCTGAAATTAATTTTTCATTATTTACAACACCAATAACGGCGGTATTTGGACGAAACTTAGCTATTGCTTTTAAAAGTTCACCGGTTCTTGATAGAACAACAGTATATTTTATTTCATTTTCGTAAGCAAGGTGAGCTAATTTGTGAGCAATTTTTGCTCGAGGACCTTTTGAATTTTTGGTAATTACTGCCAACTGTTTTGTATAAAAAAGCTTATTATAGAACTCTTTTTCTGCTCTTTTATTAATTACGGACATAACCTGAACGGACTCAATTGGAAATTGTCCTTGAGCTGATTCACCAGACAACATTGTTGCATCAGCACCTAATTCAGTTGCTCAATAAACATCAGAAACCTCAGCACGGGTTGGTTGAGAAGATTTTTCCATTGAATCAAGCATTTGTGTCGCAACAACAACAGTTTTGCCAGCAAAACGACATTTTCTAATTATTCTTTTTTGTTGATATGGAACTTCTTCATAAGGAACTTCCAATCCTAAATCACCACGGGCTACCATAATTCCATCGGATAACTCGATAATTTCATCGATATTTTCAAGACCTAAAGTAGATTCGATTTTTGAAATTATTTGAATGTGAGAACCACCGTTTTCATCTAAAAGTTTACGTAATTCTTTGACATTTTCTGCTGAATTTACAAAGGATGCAGCAACATAATTAATATTTTCTGAAATGCCAAAAAGCACGTCGTTAATATCTTTTTGCGATAAAAAAGGTAATGAAAAAGGAACACCAGGCATATTTAGGCGCTTATTTGGTTTTAAAATGTGAGAATTTTTTGTCTTTACTACAACTTTTCCATCTTCAATTTCAACAACTTCTGATTGTAATTTGCCATCATCAAAAAGAACTCTGTCGCCAACTTTTAAGTCTTTATCAATTTCGTGTGAAACAGTTATTATTTGGTCAGTTCCTTCAAAATTTTCATAAGAATCTTTATCAGTTAGGACAGTTAAGTGTTGATTTGCAAGAATTTTTTGCGAACCATTAAGAATTTTACCTACACGGATTTCAGGCCCTTTTGTGTCAAGCATAATTGAAATCGGAATTTGAAGTTCTTCAGAAGCTTTACGAGCATTTTCGAATTTTTGACGCTGCTCTTCATATGTTCCGTGAGAAAAATTAGCCCGAATTACACTAACTCCAGCCAAAACTAATTTTTTTAAAACCTCATAGTCTTGGGTCGATGGGCCGATTGTTGCAATTATTTTCGTTCTTTTTGAAATATAATTTTTCATTGCATTCATGATTTTTGTTTGTGTCCTTGTTTTTAGTTTTCAAATTGTTGAAAATATATAAAAAATTATTTATAATTATAATATCAAACTAAAAAATATTAGCAAATTTTTAATATTTTTTTCAAAAAATCAGACCCTGAACCTTCAAAATGAAGATTTTTATCTATTTTTGACTTGTTAATAAAAATTTCAAGTTCTTTTTCAGTTTGAAAATGAGGGGAAATTAAGTTTACAGTCTCTAAATTCTCTCAATTAAATGATAAGAAAATTTGGCTAACTTCAAAATTGTCAACAATAATTTTGAAGTTATTTTCAAATTTGTCAAAATTTTTGAAAAAATCCAGTTTAACTTTATAGAAATTCAACAACTTACTTTCATTTTTAAAAGAAAACTCACCAAAAATATCGATTTTTTTTGGTGAGTTTCCAACAAAAGAGTAAATATCAACATTAATTTTGTTCGAATTAAATTTAATGGTTTGGATACTATTGTCAGCAAATGAATCAGATTTAATTTGGCTAACTCATTCAGGAATTACGAGGTTTTCAATTTGATTACCTGCAAAAACTGAGCTATTTAATATAGTTACTTTTTCAGGAATTTTAATATTCCTTATTATATTAGATTCAAAAGCTGAGTCTAAAATAATTTCAACATTTGGGCCAAAAACTACTTCCTCAATTTTATTTAACATGAAAGCAGACTCGCCAATTTTTAAAAGTGAATTTGGCAAAATTAGTTTTTTTATTTCTAAATTCATTCCTGAAAAAGCAAAATCATCAATTTCTTGAAAATTAAAGGATGATAAATCCAAAATTTTTCCTTGCAAAAATTTTGGATTTTTAATTATTTTTAATGCTTCATCGCGGGATAATATGAAAACTTGCACTTTTTACCTAAATTTTTCCTTTTTTAGATGTTTTTTGGGCGTTTGACTAACTTTGGGTGAAAGGAGATACAAATAATGAAAAAACAACCAAACCAAAATTTCGTTAAATTAAGCGAAAAAGATAAATATGAAACTGGCGGAGCTGGTGCTTTTGCTGTTATTTCAAACATAGCAACTGCAGTCGGAAAAATAGCACCTGCTTTATTGGGCGCTGCGGCTGTTTATCGAACTTTTACAACAGGATCCGGTGAAATTAAAAGTGACGGTCATACTGTAAAATGAGATGATTCAAAACTTGCTAAAGCAGAAGCAGAAAAAGCACTAAAACAACCAATTTATTTTATTTATTAGCTTAATTACTATTAAATTTCAAATATAACAAAAAGAATTTTAAACTATTATTTATAAATTAATTGTTCATTTTCTTCTTGGCCAAATTCTAAAATAAAAGCCTCAATTAAATCAGTTGCAGCTTTAATGTCAGAAATACTAATTAGGCCATATGTTGAATGTAAATAGCGCTGCGGAATTGAGATGCTAACTGTAGGAGTTCCGTATCCAGAATATTGAAGCTCTTCTGCATCAGTCCCACCACCTTGAGAAACATATCGGTAAATCGGTATGTTTCTTTCTTTGGCAATTCGAAAAATAATGTCTACAAGTCTTGGATCCATCAATGCACCACCATCTGCAATGTCAATAGCAACACCGGCTCCTAATTTTTGCACGCCAGGGATTGCATCCTCGGTATCGTGCGCAGCACCTGTGTCAATTGCAAAAGCAACATCAGCATTAATCATTTTTGCAACCATTTTTGCACCACGTGACCCGACTTCTTCTTGGACAGTTCCTACTAAAATTGGATTAGATTTTAAATTTTTATTATGCAAACGGTGAGCAAGTTCGTCAATTACAACAACACCAGCACGGTTATCTATCGCTTTTGATGCAAAATAATCTTGATTATGCATCAAAAAACTAGGATTGCTAAAGTAAATTCTGTTTCCTATTTCAACTGAAAGATCTTGGGCTTCTTTTTTTGATCTAAATCCAAAATCAAAGTAAAGATCTTTTACCATCAAAGCTTTTTCAATTTTCTGACGTTCCATAATGTGAATTGAAGTATGACCAGCAACACCGTAAAATTCTTGTCCTAAAGAATTTATTAACTTAAATTTAGCACCAATTACAGCGTTTCCTCAAATACCACCAACAGATTTTACTTTTATATAACCTTTTTCGGTAATATCTAAAACAATGAAACCAACCTCATCCATATGTGCTGCAACAACTATTTTAGGTCCAGAATTTTGCTTTTTTTGTTGCATAATCAATGACCCAAAACCGTCACGAGAATAACTTAAATCAAGATTAGCAGTTGATCTTTTTAATTCAGCAACAATTTCGTCCTCATAACGGGACATCCCATCAATATCGCAATATTTTTTTAATTTTTCTAATATCTGCATAACAAATTCCTTTAAACGTTTTTGATATGAAATTATACACTTTTTTCTATAAATTCCAATTAATTTGCTCTTTATTTTTTAGTTTTAAAAAATCATTCATTTTCCCAAAAACTCTTGAATTCTCAAGTGATCTTCAAAAACCTAAGGGCGAAGGATGTGAATAAAAAAACACTTTTTGAGCAGAAAAGTCAACATTTTTAAGGCAAGTTTTAGCTTTTTGGCCTAAAATTAAAAAGACAACGTCTTTTTTGTTGGCCACTATAAAATTTATTAAATTAAGACTAAAAGTTTCTCATCCTATTTTTGCATGTGAATTAGGACTTGATTCTCTAACAGAAAGAACTATATTTAGCAAAAGAACGCCTTGTTTTGCTCAATTTTGGAGATTTCCATCTGTTTTTGAAAAGTTTGGATATGATTTTTTTATTTCAGAAAAAAGATTTTTAAGCGATGGTGGTAAAATTTTCGCCCGACTGGAAAAAGCAAGTCCATCTGCTTGTCCTTTTTGATGATAAGGGTCTTGGCCGACAATAACTATTTTTAAATTTTCAAGACTTGTTAGCTCGATGGCGCGAAATAAATCTTGTTTTTGCGGGTATATTTGGTAATTTTTGTATTCAACTTCTAGTGTTTTTTCAAGCTGTTGGAAATAAGTTTTTTTTGTTTCTTGTTCTAAAAAGGTGGCAAAAGTTAGGTTAGATTTCATAGGTCAAATTATAGCAAACTAAAAAAATAATTTTTTTGATTTTTTAATAAAAGTGGTATAATTTTTTTGTTTATTTTGTTAAACCATCCCATACCAAAAAGGTTAAAATCTAAATAATTTCAGTATTTAGTGCCTTTAGGATGATTATTCATAGGAGCATCTTATGTTTGCAATTATTAAAACCGGTGGTAAACAGCTTTTAGTTGAAAAGGATCAAACAATTTTTATTGAAAAAATTGATAAAAATGAAGGTGAAAGTGTAATTTTCACAGATGTTCTTTTTATTAATGGAAAAATTGGGACTCCTTTTGTTGAAAATGCAACTGTTGTTGGCATTGTCGAAAAACAAGGCCGTGGTAAAAAAATTGTCGTTTACCGTCACAATCCAAAATCAACTCACAAACGTAAATTAGGGCACAGACAACCCTTTACTCGCGTAAAAATAACAGAATTGAAGGGATAATTTAGAAATGGCAAAGACCAAAGCTGGTGGTTCTACCAAGAATGGCCGTGATTCGATAGGTCGTAGACTCGGCCAAAAAATCGCTGATGGACAATTTGCGCTAACTGGTTCAATAATTTACCGTCAAAGGGGAACTAAAATTTACCCTGGATTAAATGTTGGAATTGGTGGCGATGATACTTTATTTGCACTTGCTGATGGAATTGTAAAATTCCATAAAACTAGAAAGCGCAAATATGCAACAGTTATTGTTAGCGATTAAAATTTAAAAAAGCTGACACTTTGGGTGTTAGCTTTTTTAAATTTTCAAATGCAACAAAAAGGAGAATACTAATGTCAAGACACTTTATAAAATATGAGTTTGATATGATTTATAAAATTTACAATGAATTTGGATCAAAACAAACAATAAATTATATAAATGATATTTCGCCAGATACAAATTTTATAACCGGAAAACATCTAGATCTAAGGATCAAAAAAAATATTCGATGCTATAATAATGGTATGCAAGATCAATTATTAAATAAAAAGGGTCCGAAGAGAAAGCCGGGTAGTCGCAAACCTAAAAAACAAATTGAACCTGATTGAAACGAATTTACAATAGAAGAATTAATAGAAATAGCTAAGAGATATTACGAAATAACTAAAAATGAATCAGAATAAGGAAACTTAGTGAACCAAAAAACTAAATATTCCCAGAATTTCTTAAATCGAGATTATTTAAAATATCAGGAGTAATTTTTTCTTTTGGAAGATCGGTAATTTGATTAGATATATGCTTGCATGGTTGTGGTGAGTTGCAACATTTAATCACCAATTTTCCATTTTTGGAATCTCATGTAAATTTATTTCTATCAAACTGACTATGTGAATTTTTATCTAAAGCTATTAAATTATGAGCTTCTGTGATTTTTTTAAGAAAGTTTTTTACTTGACAACTGTCAAGCTCTTGGCTTTCCATATTTACTAGTTTTACTATTTTATCTTTAATTCTTTCAACTGGGAAAATATGTGCCTTGTCTAAAGGAATTTGTTTATCCAAATCAAGAATATTAATAGAATCTATCTTAATATTTTTCATTTTTGTTCTTTCTTTTTTTACTAAATAATTAATTTCATGTAATGATAAACGCTTTTTAATATCTGCTAAAACTTTCTTGCCACTTTCTATATTTAATTTATTGCTAGTGAGTTTTACAAATAATTGATAAACATTGTAAAGTTTTGAATTATTAGGAGCTTCTTTAAATCTATCAAAATAATTTTTATCATCTAATAAATCATTATCCTTATAAATATTCTTATAAATACCATCATATTCATTTTTATTATTTTTTTTATTATTATTTTTAAAATCAGAATAATGTGTGAAAAAGAGTGCAAAATAACTGGTATTTTTTCCAAATTTTCCCTCATCATCTAAAATAATAGGAGCATTTTCAGGTTTAAATAATTCTCCAGTTGGATTGGTACCATAGATAAATGTAGATAAACTTTTAATTGTGGTTAAAAAATTTGGTGTTCTTAATAGTTTATTTAACTGTGCAATTTCATCATTATTTAAGATTTGTAAATCATCTTGATTATAAATTTTAGATTCTCTGTCTTTTTGAACAACTTTTTGCTCAAGACTATTAAAAAACTCTTCTCTTTTTTTATAATAACAACATCTTGTTTTATTAATATGGTTTTGTTCATGGTATTTTCTATGACTTTGAGTTACTAATTTAGACATGACACAACTCTTAATTTCAATATAAAAATGATGAATTACTAAACTTTCAGTATCATAAACAAAAAATATTTCCCCTTTAAATTGTGGTTTATTTTTGTTTTGTGATTTGCTTTTAATTTTTAATTTACTCCATCTCAAAGTTGCACTCATCTATTACTCCTTTTCTAAAAGCAAAACAATTTTTTCAAATAGTGCTTTTAGAACTTCGATAGATATTGAATTACCAGCTAAAAATATTATAGATTTTGGTTGAACTAAATTTGTTTTATAAATTTTATGAGCATCACGTGCTGTAAAACCCATATATTTAAAGGCTTCATAAAAATTTATTTCTCTTATGTAGTTTTCTTGAATCAAAAATTTAAGTCTAGAGTTAGCCCCTGATGCTGTAAGTGTTGGGCCGAAAAAGTCAGGATAATAAATATAGTTTTCAGAATTAAATTTAGTAAAATTAATAATTTCCCTTTTCTTAATACTTGAGTTTGTTATTCTAGGGCTTGTTAGTTGATATTTAAAAATTTTACTAGCTAGATTTTCTTCATTTGGTAGATAAGTAAAATCTAAAATCTTCTTTAAATTATTGTTATGTTTTATTGTGCTTGGTCATTCAAATTTTTTATTAGTCAACCAAGAAACCATGAAAACTCTTTGTCTATTTTGAGATGATCCAAAATCAGTAGAGTTTAAAATTTTTCATTTACTTTTGTAGCCTAAAGTTTTTAAAAAATTAATTCAATTATTAAATTCACCACGAAATTTTTGACTAGCTAAATTTTTTACATTTTCCATCAACAAAACTTTAGGTAAATTATCTAAATTATTTTCTAAAATTCTTTTAATTTGCCAAAGTAGCCCGCTTCTTGTTGAAGGATTAAGACCTTTTTGTAATCCTTGTGTCGATAAGTCTTGGCAAGGGAAAGAATAAGTAAAAATATCTATATTTTTAGGTATTTGATTAACTTGATGAATATCTGAATATCAAGGATAATAATTATTTTTAATGTTTGTAGAGAAGAGAGAGAGAGAGAGAGAGAGAGAGACGGATTATTGAGCATTTTTAAAAAATAAGGATAAATTTTACGCAATTTATCTTCCTTCATTTTTTGAAAATAATTTTTAGACACTAAATTTTTGCTATCGATTGAAAGGCTTAATGAAGAAAGTTGATCAATAATTACTTCTATTGGCGTTTTTGTATCTGGTGGTAAGACTTCATAATTAATAATTTGATAAGAAATAATAGCGTGAATATATCACTCAATAATTCCTAATGATTCAACTTCAAAATTTAGAGTTTTTGCTACCAATTTGAGCGCACGCAATTGTGATCCTAGACCAGCAAAAGCTTCAAAAATAGTTATTTTTTTCATAAATAACCTTTCTTCAAAAATTACTTTATATTATAACGCGTAATAAAAACTTAAAGTAAATTCAAAGACTATAGAAATCGTAAATTTTACAAAAAGCGTATAAATTTATAGCAAATTTTTAAAAAAACCAGGTCAAAATAAACCAAGACAAAAAAAGTTAACAGTAAGGTGTTGGCTTTTTGTCCGAGTTTATTTTTTAATTTTCTTTATTTTTTAGAGCAAAAATCTAAAAAAAATTGTTAGATCAACTTAAATTTTAACTCCTGAGTTTGGCAGTTTGATGGCAAAAATTCACTTTTAGTGAATCTAAATATGCAAAAAATACCAGTAAATCCGTGTGTTTTGAGGCTAAAACCTTAATTTTTATAGTTTCGAAATTAACCTTTTGCAAAAATGCTTGGTTTAAAATAAAGTTATGTTATAATTAGCATCACTAAGAATAATTAATAAATTTTGATATTGAATTAAGGGGGAATCACGTATGTTTTTGTCATAAAAAAATCAGAAAATGCGAATTATCCATTATATTTTTAAATATGATGGAATGCCTTAAATTTACCCGTTTAGAAATCTACAAATTTAGGGCTTTTAATTATTGTTCTTTCAAAACTTCACATATTTTTTTAGGCTCACTGTAAATAAAAATGAGTTTTCTATTTGCATTGAGTTTAAATAGCTGTTGTATTTTTCTTTCATGAGTGTTAGATTTAAAATTTAGTGTTTTTGCTTTGATAGTTATTACTCCTGAATTTGCCAAAAAAGTTAAAAAAGTGCCCAAAAAAATCGGACACTTTTTTAAGATTATCTCATCAAACTGGAAAGATCAGGAAAAGGCAAAAAAATTACTTAGATCAGCCTAAATTTTTCACTAACTCCTTTTTGTAATCTTCAACACCAGGTTGATTAAATGGGTTAACTCCGAGCAAATAAGCCGACATTGCACATGCTTTTTCAAAAAACATTACTAAGTGACCGAATGTTTTTGGCGAGCTGTCTTCAATTTGAATTACAAAATTAGGATTGTTTCCTTGCTCTGAATGCGCTATTGTTGTTGCTAAAAATGCTTGATAATTAATTTCATTTAAAGTTTTTCCTGAAAGTGTGTTAATTTTTGTTTCAAAAGTTGGTAACTTTTTAATTTCAATGTCAAATTTTGGTTTATTTATATAAATTACAGTTTGAAAAAAATTTTTAGTTCCTGATTGAATAAATTGACCAAGTGAATGCAAATCTGTAGTAAAAATTGCAGAAGCTGGAAAAATTCCTTTTAAATCTTTTCCCTCAGATTCACCAAAAAGTTGTTTTCACCACTCATTAAAATACATTAAAAATGGCTCATATGAAACTAAAATTTCAGTTTTATAGTCGTGATTTTTGTAAAGTAAAAAACGAGAAAGTGCGTATTTATAGGCTAAATTTTCCTCAACAAGCTCTTTTGAATAACTCTTGTGCGCTTGTTTCGCTCCTTCAATTACCTCAAAAACATCAATTCCAGCAAATATCATTGGGAAAAATCCAACAGATGAAAGAACGCTAAAACGACCACCAATTGAGTCAATAACTTCAAATGTTTCAAAATTATTTGCTTTTGCTATTTCTAAAAGTTCACCAGATTTAAAGCCTGTTGTAACAAAAGTTCTATTTTTTGCTTCTTTTTCGCCAACTTGATCAACTAAAAATTGGTATAAAATTTGAAATGTTACTGCTGGCTCAATTGTTGATCCAGATTTGGAAATAACATTAATTGCGAATTTTTTTGTCTTTAAATATTCAAGTTTTTGGGCTAAATCTGTTGATGATAACGAATTTCCTAAAAAAATAACCTCAGGTTTATTATCAAAAGGACCAAGACCACCTGTAAAATCAATAGCGGCTTTTGCGCCCAAATATGAACCACCAATTCCAATTACAACTAAAATATTAATAGACTCATCATGTAATTTTTGGATTTTTTGCTGCATTTTTTTAATTTCATCAAAATTAACAGCGGAATTAGGAAAATCATTTCACCCTAAAAAATTAATATCAGGACTAGATTTTGAATTAATTTTTTCATGAATTTCAGCAACTTTTTGCTGAAATTCACTATAATTCAGGTTTATTTTTGACTTTATTTCTAAACTTAGACTCATAATTTATTTGCTCCTCGCATAATTTTTGTAGATTTTTAAATCCTGATTGAGTTTCTAAAAGATGTTCGGCTTCATTGTAGTAAATTACTCTACGGGTATCTAAAAGTGATGCTTTTTTGTTAAAATGAGAAATTGTCTCAATTTTTAAAATAAGTTGTTGGCCTATTTGGTAATAATTATCAATTTTTCGGCCATTTGTGAGTTGTTTTGCATCTAAAAAAACAACGCCATCATAGCCATCAGGCATTGAAACCCAAAAATATTTTTTATGTAGAGATTTGATTTTACATAGTACTTTGTCACCGATATCCATAATTTTACTCACTTTTTGTTGTTTTTGTTTAATCAAATAAATTTACTTGTGTTATTTTAGAAATTTTACCAAAAACTCCCAGTTATATTAATTTTTTAGTGTTATATTGTTTGTTTTTGTCCCGGTCTGAAAATCTTCAATTGGCAAAAAAGGCCGTAAATTACGGGGTTGAATGATTTTTAGGATGTTAATATCACCAATTCCATCAACTGAAATAAATTGTGGAATTAAGAATTATTTTTTCCGTGGTTTACCAGTTTGATGGCAAAAATTGAGACGAAGGGTTGAATTTAACGCATCAAATCAGCAAATGATATTTAAAAATCGCGGTGGTGTTTCTAGTGATCAAAATATTTGAAATAGGTATGATTTCTACTTTGATATCTTAATAAATCAGTAAAAAAAGGTAATTAACTTTTGCTAAAAAAGTTAAAAAAGCATAGAAAGCCCGAGATTTTTTTAAAATTATCTCATCAAACTGGGAAACTCGGGAAGACCCAAAGTAAAATAAATTAGTAGAAAAATTAGCAAAAGTGGCACAATCAAAATCATAGATAGAGATTATTTGTCTGAATTTTTTCTGCTAATTTTAATAATTTTTACCCTTCAAAAAGTCAAAATGTCAGCGATGTTTTTGGGAAATAAAGAACCACAGGAATAATGACATAACCTAGAAAAAGAAATAAGAGTGGTAGTAATCAAACAGCAACATCACTTTCAAAAAGTTCTTTATATAAATTCACATTTAATTGGTCTCAATAATGATATCCTGCAACTAATCAAAGTGGATATCATGTAAATATAAAATGCAATGCTGTAAAAATAAAATAAAATATTAAAAAATATTTTCATTTTTTTGGATTGATTTTTGATTCTGAATTTTCAGAATTATCAGAATTAAATAAAAACACTTCCAAAATTATATGAGAATAATATCTTGGTAAATAACCTTGTGCATGTCATAAAGTGTTATTTATTCACTTGATAATATTTTCGACAATTTGATCATATTGGTGTCAATTATTAATGTCAAAATAACGTGAATAAAGTTTTCTTTGGCACGCAAATTTATAATATTTATCATAATCAAAGTTAGTTAAAAAACCGAATTTATTTTCTGGATTTAGTCGACCTAATTTTTGTTTCACTTTTTTTATTAAATAAAAACGGAAAATTTTTTGTAAAAAACTACAAACATATGAATATGGGAAATAAAAAATTAAGTAAGTAATTATTTCAAACAAATGCAAAATAAAAAAATTGTTAAAAATTTTTAAATAAAAATGTCTTAAAAAATCTCCATTATGACTCAAACTTAACATTGAAACAATTGCGAGATAAGGAAATGGATAGCTTATTAAAAAAAACAAAATAAGCAAAAAATAATGCTTTTTTCGCTTATAAGGATTAAACAGAAAAACTAAATAGACAAAAAGGCTAAAATACAAAATATTAGACAAAAACGGGATTATTGAAAATTTTTTTGGTATTTTAAGGTTTAGAAATTTTTCAACTCTTGATCAAAAGTTCATTTTTTTAATTAACCTAAGGAAATAACTGATTGGAGAACATCTATTGCAGATAACACAATAATAATTTGGGGATTAACCCATTTTACCGCATTTAGAGCAACCATCGCTGCTTTTTGTCCAGCTCTTAATTTTTTTCACATTTCTAAAATTTTGAGTGTTGATGATACGATACTAATACGAGATGATGCTTTAGATGCTTCTTTAGTATAATAAATAGTATCTATTTCTTTAATAGCATCTCAATTTTTGTCATACACAAGAGAATTATAAGCATCTTTGTATAGAACTGAAAGGGCTGTTGAGACACTGCCAGCAATAGTGCTAGCAAACGCTGATCCCCACATTCAAATAACTCCATAAGCCACTGCAAGACCGTAATTTATAGCAGCAAATGCGGCATTGGAAACGTGTTGATTCCAAAGTTTATTTGCAAATTCTTTCATTTTTAAATTAGGAGCGCTCTTAGAAGAAAAGGATTGAGGCTTAACAAGTAAATCTTGATTTTGAATTTTATCATTTTTTGAATTTTTTGAAGCAAATATTTTTTCTATATTATCGGCGGTAACACCTTTTTTTAGCAATTTTTCTTTAGCAATTTTTTCCAAGTTTAAATTCGGGTTTTGTGAAACTTCATCGATAAAATCTTGAAAATCTTTTTCAAATTTTGGAAAATCCTTAATATGTTCTTCAGTATTCTCGTTAGTAGAAGAAAAGGACTCGGCATTTTTTTGTTTTAAAGCTGAAATTATTTTCAGAGATTCGGATTTTAATGTTTTAGAGAAAGTTGTCTCAGATATATTTTTATGATTTTTGACAGTTTTTTCATTAATACTTAATATTAAAAAAGGCAAAGTAACAGCTGTAGCAAAAGTTGTTATTCCAAAAATGATTTTAAATTTGGATAATTTTAGCATTTAAAGCCTCCTTCAATTTATCATTAGATATAGAAAGTAGCTAATTATATTATACTATATTATATTAAAAAGCCATGATCAACTCGATGTTACTTGGGTTAGATTTAAAATTTAGTGTTTTTGCTTTTATAGTTATTTTCCTGGGTTTGCCAGTTTGATTACAAAAATTAAGACAAAGGGTTGAATTTACACTTTAGATAAACAAATGATATTTAAAAATCACTTGGTGTTCCTAGTGATCCAAATATTTGACATATATATGATTTTTACTTTTATTTCTTAATAAATCGGTAAATTAGGTAATAAGGTCAGAAATAAACTTTTGCCAAAAGAGTTAAAAAAGTCCCCAAAACACGAGACTTTTTTAAGATTTTCTCATTAAACTGGGAAAGTCGGGTGATTTTATTTCTAAACTCAGACTCAGAATTTATTTGCTCCTGGCATAATTTTTGTAGATTTTTAAATCCTGATTGAGTTTCTAAAAGATGTTCGGCATCATTGTAGTAAATTACTTTACGAATATCTGAAAGTGATGCTTTCTTGTTAAAATGAGAAATTATCTCAATTTTTAGAATAAGTTGTTGCGCTATTTGGTAATAATTATCAATTTTTCGACCATTTGTCAGTTGTTTTGCATCTAAAAAAACAACACCAACATAGTCTTCAGGCATTGAAACCCAAAAATATGTTTTATGTAAAGATTTGACTTTGCATAAAACTTTGCCAGCGATATTCATAATTTTACTCGCTTTTTGTTGTTTTTGATTAGTCAAATAAATTTACTTGTGTTGTCTTAGAAATTTTATCAAAAACTCCCAGTTGTATTAATTTTTTTAGCGCAGTATTATTTGTTTCTGTCCTGGTTTGAAAATCTTCAATTGACGAAAAAGGTCGTAAATTACGGGCTTGAATGATTTTTCGGGCATTAATATCACCAATTCCATCAACTGAAATAAATGGTGGAATTAATGAATTATTTTCTTTATTAACAATTCAATTTTGAGCATCTGACATTAAAAGGTTAACATTTTCAATTTCAAATCCTCGTAGTTTTAGTTCAAGACTGATTTCTAAAAAGGGAATTAAATCCTTTTCTTTTGGGGTTAAAGCTTGGCCTGATCCGTTTTGATTTGTTTGCCTTTGTTGTAGTGTCAGAATTTTAGCCTCAATTTTGTCTGCCGGTTGAATTAATGTATCAATATCTTTAACATCAGGTCTGATAGAAAAATATGATGAATAAAATGCAAGTGGGTGATATAGTTTAAAATATGCGATTTTTCAAGCTTTCATTGCATAAGCAACCGCGTGGGCTTTTGGAAACATATAGCCAATTTTTTGCAATGAGTCAATATACCAAGTTGGCACTTTTTTTTCAGTTAAAATATCAATTTCGCTTTGTGTAAGTCCTTTCCCTTTTCGAACTTTTTCCATAATATTAAAGGCATCAAGATGATCTAGTTTCATTCTTAAAAGATAAATCATAATATCGTCACGACAGGAAATTACCTCGTTAATTGCGTGGTTTTTTTTGGAAATTAGCACTTCGGCATTATTTTGCCAAACTCCACCTCCGTGAGCTAGACCACAAACTGCAACAATATCAGCAAAAGATTTTACTTGTGCAACTTGAAGCATTCTTCTAACAAAAGGAGTTCCAAATTCTGGAATTCCAATTGTTCCTGTCTGTTCACCAAGCATTTGACCTGGTTGTATACCTAATTCTTTTGCAGAGGTAAAAAGTGATAAGATTTTATGGTCACTTTTTGGAATTTGATCGGATTTTACTCCAGTAATTTCCTCTAAATGAAGCAAAATTGTCGGATCATCATGACCTAAAATATCTAGTTTCAAGAGGTTATCATGAAGCGCATTATAATCAAAATGCGTTGTTTTTCAGTCTGATTTTTCATTATTTGCTGGAAAATTAATAGGGGTAAAATCTTCAATTTCACGGTTTTGAGGGATAACTATAATTCCACCTGCGTGTTTTCCTGATGTTCGTTTTACACCTTGGGCTTTTGTGGCCAGAAAATCGAGAAATGTATTTGTAAAATATGAAACTTCACGGTTAAGATCAAATTTTGAATCATACATCGCCCTAAATTCGCCAAGTTTTCGCCCTAGACCAAAAACAGTTTTTTCGGCATTTGTCAAAATAGTTCCAGCGCGAAATGTTTTATCTTTTCCAAAAAGATCACGAACAAAATCGTGCATTTTAAGTTGTGTTTCGCCTGAAAAATTTAGATCAATGTCAGGAACTTTTTCGGCATTAAATCCTAAAAAAGTCTCAAAAGGGATGTTATGACCGTCTTTATCCATAAGTTGACCGCAATTTTGACATTCTTTGTCTAGCAAATCATAACCTGATAAAAATTCTTGTGAGTCAAAAAATTCCACTTTAGAACATTTTTGGCACAAATAATGTGGTAAAAGTGGGTTTACATCTGTGATTCCGGTCAAATATGCAACAATAGAAGAACCTACTGACCCACGAGAATCGACGATTGCACCTTGAGATTTGGCTTCATCGACTATTCGTTTTGAAATTCAATAAACAACGTGAAAACCGTGCTGAATTATTGGAATAAGTTCCTTTTCTATTCTAGTTTTGATTATTTCTGGCAAAGGATTTCCGTATTTTTTATATGCATTTTTGTAAACAGTTTCTTTTAAATTAATTTCGGAATTATCAAATTCTGGCGGGTGAAGGCCGGGTTTGATAATTTCAATGCTATCTGAAATTGAATTAGCAATTAAATTAGAATTTTTTACCACAAATTCATCAACTAATTCAGGATTTTGTAAAAATTCAAACTGTTTTTTTAACTCATCAGTTGTAAAAAAATGCTTATCGGGAAAAATATGACTGTTTTTAGGGTCTTTTCGTTCTTTTTCTTGATGATCAAACAAATGATGATTAACTCCGCCGACACCTTTTGCATAAATATAAAGTTCATGAAAAATTTTTTCACGAGACTGGCAATAACGAACATCACCAATTGCAACAGCTGGAATTTTTAATTTTTTTGCCAAATTCAACAAGTTTTTTATCAAATCTTCAATCTGATTTTGTGTAAAAATTTCCCGTTTTACTAAATGAACAAATGCAGTTGGAGGCGGAACTTCGATAAAATCGAATATTTTTTCAAATTTTTCAACACTGTCAGGCCCAAAATAAAGTAAATTCTGGATCAAAAGCGAATCGATTCCTCCTGAACCTACCAATAAATCAGGGTCTTTTTCCATTTTGTCATAAAAAATTAGTGGACGGGAAATTAAATTTTCTGTGTTTGCTAGCGATACTAATTTATAAAGTTTTTTTAGACCGATTTGATTTTTGGCCAATATTGTCAACTGTTTTGGAAAAATTTTTTCTGGTCGAAGATCAAAAATTGAATTTTTTACTGATGAAAGTTGCTCTAAATCTTGAATATTTTGGTTTTGTAATGTATTAAGAAAATTTCGCCAAACATTAGATAAAATTTGCGCATCATAATCTGCCCGGTGAGCTACCTCATCATCATAATAAATTTCAAATCTTTTTGCAACATTTTTAAGACTATGACTTTTTTCTGAAGGATTCAAAAAACGACTTACTTCGAGCGTATCAATAATTGGATTTTCCACTGATTTTTGTGCATGTTTTTTAAAAAATTGATTTAAAAAATTAAAGTCAAAATTTGCATTATGGGCCACTAGAACCGAATTTTTAATAATTTTTTCTATTTTTTCAACAGCAACGCCTGGCAGAATGGCAAGTTCGTCAATCATTTGCTGGGTAATTCCAGTAATTTTTGTAATTAAATATGGTATTTTTTCTGATGGTTTAATAAAAAACTGATGTTTTTCAATTTCAATGCCATCTTGAAAAACAAGCGCACCAAATTCAATAATTTCATTATAATATGATGAAAGTCCCGTTGTTTCTAAGTCAAAAATGACAAATCTTGCTGAATTTAGTTGCTGATTTTTACCGTTAAAATTTAAAACTTTTTCAATTTTTGATGAATATGTTGAAAAAGTTGAGCCGTAAATAGGCTTAATATTTGTGGATTTAATAGCGCCGTAAAACTCAGGAAAAGCTTGGACTGAATCTAAATCAGCTATTCCAATTGCCGAATATCCATTTTTTAATGCGTGACGAACGTATACGCTTGCACTTGAGATTCCGTCCATAGTTGATTTTCAAGTTCTAGCGGTAATTTCGACTCTTTTTTCAATAGCAGTATCAATATTTTGTTCAGGAAAAAAGTCAGATGCTTCTATTTTAGTAATGTCACACAAATCTAGATCAATATTTGACTTATATCGCGAAGTTGTGTCCTTGATTTCAGCCCGAATTTTTACTAAATCACCAACTTTTAAGTCAAAATTTTGATTTGCTCGCAAAAATTTATCAACAACAACTGCTTCTGTGTATTCATAGTCATTTACATAAACTTTTAAAATTTGCCCACCGTTTTTTGATTTTATTGTTGAAATTTTATAAATTTCGCCATGGAATTCGACATTTGAATTCTTGTGTGAGCGAATGAATTTTAAATTAATAAGCTCAAAATTATTGCATTTTTTGGAGGTTTTTTTCTTTCGAACAGAAATTTGAGATGTTGAAGGATGCAAAACTCTTTCTATGGATAAATTTAATTCTTTTTGAGGCGGTAATTGCTTGTCTTCAAGTATAAATTCTAGATCTAAATGAATTAGGCCAATTTTTTTTATTATTTTCAGCAATTTATTTTCGTACTCTTTAAAAGAATTAAAGCTTTCTAGATCTGAAAAGAAAATTTTAAATTTAGCTGAACCAGCTCTTACGATTTCTTTATCTGTAAAAAAATTTTTAGATTTTGAAATCGTTTCCATTAAACCGTTTAGGTATTCTAATAATTCATGATCATGAAAATTATTCTGTTCAATTTCATAATCAAAATTAATTTTACAACTTGAAATTGAGGATTTTTTATTAATTGTTGAAATTAACTTAATAAATGAATATAAATCAAAAAATTTTGGTAGGGTAGTTTTTTTTAGTATTGCTGAAAATTCATTTGAGGCATTATCTTTGTTTGAATTTTCGTTTTGAATTATTTGAACATCATCTCAATCTGGCGGTATTTGCCAATTAACTCACTCACAAAATTTTTTGAACCTTACATTCATAGCCACCCTCATTCTTTTTAAAAAAGAAAAAATTAAATTGTTAGAATAATTACTGAAAATGATAAAAAAACAAAACTAATAGAGTCAAGTCGGTCAAAAATTCCACCATGCCCCTTAATAATTTGTGAAAAATCCTTTATATTCAAATATCTTTTTATAACAGAAAAAAATATGTCACCAAAAATAGCTACAATTGGCAAAAAAATTACTGCCAAAATTTTAAATAATAGTCAATTATTCAATTGAATTCCGAAATTTAGATTTAAAAAAATTAATAAAGTAAAAATTAAGGAAAAAATGAAGGAAAAAATGAAGCCTTCCATTGATTTTTTGGGAGAAAAATCAAATTTTCAAGGAAATATTTTTCTTCCAAAAATTGAACCAAAAATATAGCCAAAAATGTCTGAAATTACGGCAATTAAAGCCAAACTAATAACCAAAAACACATTAAATGTGTTTAATATTCATAAAAATTTGAAAAATAATGTAACTATAAAAATAATTATAAATTTAAGTACAATATCAGAAAAAAAACCAGAACTAGTTTTTTGTTTAGAATCCATAAATCTAATAACTAATAAAAAAGGTAAGGTAAAAAAAATATGATAATCTAAAACTTGTTCTTTTACAAAAAATTCTATTAAACTTCAACTAAACTCAATGTCCTTAGAAAAATAGATCTGATTTAAATTAAAATTTGAAGGTAATAAAAATAGTAAAAAACCTAATGATGCAGATATTGCAGCAAAAATTTTTCTAGATTGAAAGTGAACAAAAATTTCATACAAACTATAAAATAAAATAAACGCTAAAACACCAAAGGAAATTATTCGTCCTCAAAAATGCCAATAATAGCCTACAAATAAAATTGGGGCAATTATTGCGATAATAAAAACTGAGGATAAAAAGCGATATAAAAATTCCTTAGATGTAAAATTTGGGAAAAATGCCCGCATTTTTTAAATAGTTTGAATTTCTTTTACTTTTTTTTCGTAAATTTCATCAATTTTTTCTATTTGTAAATTGATTGTTTTTTGAACCTGATTGAGATAGTCTTTTTCTTGATCCTCGGAAAGCTCTTCTTTTTTTATTAATTTATTAACATCTTGGCGAATTAGACGTATTTTAACTTTGGCTTCTTCGTGAATTTTTTTTAATAAATGAACGCTTTCCTGGCGTTTTTGCTGTGTTGGTTCAGGAAAAATTATACGGACTTGGTTAGCTTCTTTTTGAACTTGAGCATCAATTTTTGATGCAACAATTGCGGTTGCAATTTCCTTTACAAGTGAAAATTCATAAGGTTTTACTAAAAGTTGTAAAGGTACAGGGGTTGAAATTGATGCAATTTCATTAATTGGGGTTAATGTCCCGTAAAAACTAACTTTAATATGGGAAATTAATTGGGGGTTTGGTGCGCCAACACTTACTTTTTGGAAGCTTTTTTCCAAATAGGAATAAACATCTTGCGCTTTTTGATCTAGAATTTCTTTATAAAAATTGAATTCAATTTCAGATTTCATTTTAATAGACCTCCGTATGTTTGATTTGACCTTTTATTAATTTAACTATGCTGTTTTCTTCTTTAATGTCAAAAATTAATAGTCGAATCTTGTTATCGCGCGCCATGGAAAAGGCTGTTGAATCCATCACTTTCAGATTTTTTTCAATAACTTGATCATAAGTAATTTTATCATATCTTATTGCATTTGGATTAATTTTAGGATCAGAATCAAAAACCCCGTTTACATTATTTTTACCAACTAGAATTAAATTTGCATCCATTTCAGAAGCAAAAAGGGTAGCGGCACTGTCTGTTGTAAAAAATGGACGACCTGTTCCACCGACAAGAATTAAAACATGACCATCTGAGAGATATTTAATAGCTTTTTCTCGAACAAAATACTCACAAATTCGAGGATCCAAACTCATTGAAGACAAAACGCGAGTTTTAATTTTCAAATCGCGAAAAACTGAATCAAGGGCTAGTCCATTCATTACCGTCCCTAGCATGCCAATATAATCTGCAGTATTTCGATTTATTCCATTTTTTGCAGCGGAAGTTCCACGCCAAAAATTTCCACCGCCAATCACAATTAAAATTTTATAACCTAATTTTTGAATTTCTTTAAGTTGATGGCCAATTCGACCGACAAGTTCATAATCAATTGCGAGTGATTTTTGTTTGTTAGCAAGACTTTCACCCGAAAGTTTAATTAGAATAGTTGACTTCATGTTATCTCAAAAAATTTTATTTAATTATACTTTATTTTAATCGATTATTTACAAAAAAGGAAAAATTTAGGAAAAAAGTGTCGTTTTTATTTTTTTTACCCAAAAAGTAGCCAATTATTTAATTATGTGTGAGGAAAAAGAAGAAGGTGATCATGATGAAAATTAAGGGAATTTTTAAGCGACTTATTTTGCCAGGTTTAACAATATTAAGTCCTTTTTTACTTTTTAGTCAAAAATCTAGTGATTTTCACCAGTATCAAAACTCAAGTTTTGATTTTAAGGGGCTTGCCTCAAACTTAAATTTCGATGCAAATTTAAATAAAGTAAATAGAAATGTTAAAGTTGGAGTTTTTATTGAAGAAAACGGGGACGAAAATAACAATGATTTTAACAATTTGCAAAAAATTTTTCAGTTTTTTGCACCTAATTCAAATTTAATTATTTACCGTTTTAAAACAAAGGAACAATGAGCTAAAGGGATTGCACACTTTGAAACCGTTGGGGTCGAGATGGTTTTGCACTTGTACAAAGAAAAAAGAACTTTTTTAAACGAGTTTTTTACAAATGGGAGAGACTTAATAAAATTTGGAGATTTTCTTGATTTTTGAAGCGATAAAACTGGAATAATAAATTTTTTTGACGGAAGTAGAATTCCAGGCGATGAAATTAATAGTAATTTCAGCATTTTTGCAAAACAAGACGACAGATTTAAGAAAGATTCGCGACTTTTTAATTATGTAAAAAATTTTGGAAATAGCACTGGAGTGGTAAAATCAAACCACTTTATACTTCCAGAATTAAAATTTGCCTATCAGTTAAATATTCGTGATTCAAACATACAATTTTACTCAGCTTTCCTAATTGCCGCTATTTTTAGTGGACTTTCATCAAGTTTTGACTCTTATGAAAACTTAAAAGAAAGGAATTTAAAAATAATTTCAGCTTTATCATTAACGGCTCAACCATCGGAAAATAGCAATTTAGGATTTAATGGTGTCCATTCAACCGAAGGTTTTGGGTTTATAAATTACAAAGATGCCTATTTTACTCTGGAACAAGGTAATTATTTATACAATAATTATGATGGAAATGATTATGTAAGTGAGCCTTTTGAACTTTTAAAAGATCAAAAATTTTCAGCACTTGTTTTTCATGATAAATTTTCTGAAAAAGAAGTTGTGGGCGAATACTTATCGGGATTTAAAGGTTTTTTTTATAATTTTGGTAAAACACTCCGTGATGGAGTGAGTGATTTACTTTATGGTCAGCCAAATTATAAAGTAAATGATTTTGATATTTCAATCGAAATTTATCGTGGAAGTTGACAAAAAATTATTGAAGCAAACTCGGATATAAGTCCGTTTGACAAAATTAGCTTTAAAGCATTTGAAGACGGCCAATACCGAATTAGAGTTTCTAATGTAAATTTTCAACCCGATAAGCCAAAAAAATACTTTTTGACATGAAGAAGATACCCTGCAGAATTTCGTTCTAATGTTTATAGTTAAAAACAAATTTTATATTAAAATATAGTTTTAATTATGAAATTTTTTATTGATACTGTAAGTCAAAATCTAGTTTTAGCAATTTTTGACAAAAATTTCGACCTAGTCGATTCTAATATAGTCGAAATTAAAAATAAAGCTGATTTGCTTCCTGAATTAGTTGCTAATATTTTGTCAAAAAATAATCTAAAAATTTCAGATTTTAGTGATTTTTACATTAATTTAGGACCAGGCACATTTACAGGATGCAGGGTTGGACTGACATTTTTTAGAACTCTAGCCCAATTAGGCAATATAAATCTCTGAACTTGTTCGACTTTTAATCTTTTATCCTTTAAAAAAAAGGAAAAAAGGCAATATTTTATTAGTTATAGTAAAAATTCACAGTTTAGCGCTTTTGCTCATGACGGCCAATTAATCTCTGAAATTTCAGATATTAAGACCAAAAGTAGGCCAGATGACCAAGTTGATTACCAATTAATTTTAAATGATTTTGCTCAAGCCCAGAAATTATTCAAAAAAGAGGAAAACATAGTTAATGTTTTCCCTTTATATAACAATTAGTTTAAAAAAATTAATTAAACGGTGAATTAAGAGAACTTAATTCAGGAATGTTCTCAAAATTTTCGTTAGTTTTTATAACGTTTTCTTTAAAAGCTGATGTTCCAATTGTAACTGGTTTTGCACTTTTGTTAAATTTTACACTTTCAATTTGGTTAGATTCAAAAGCACTAGAAAAAATCTCAATTAATTTAACATTTTGGCTAAAGTCAACATTTTTAATTTTATTATCAAAAAAAGCACCGGTTTGAATAATCTCTAAATCCTTAGAGTTTGAAAAATCGACCTGTTCTAAATTATTTTTAGCAAAAGCTTGCCTACCTATCGAAACTAAAGATAAAGGTAAAACTAATTTTGTTATATTATTTCCTTGAAAGGCAAAATTACCGATTTTCTTCAAATTTGTCGCCTTTGAGAAGTCAAGTTCCTTAATTTTTTCTTGATCAGTCAAATTTGCGCTATCAGCATAAAATGCATAATCTTCTATTTCAGTTAGCGTTTCTGGAAAAATTATTTTTGACAAAAAATAAAAATTTACCTTAGTTTCTTGTGGTTTTTGAGTGTTTTCGGTACCAGGTTGATTAGTTTGATTCTGATTTTGAAGAGTAGTTTTTTGAAAAATCCGTGATTTTAGACTAAAAAATGCAGATTTATCAATTTTTGTTAGTCCAGAACCTGTTAGGTCAAGCACAAAAGAATTTGTTGACTCATCAATTTTTACATATTTGGAATCAGTTTTATCTATCGAAGCAAGAAGTTGTTCTGCTTGAGATGGGGTTTGGCTGCATGCAGAAAGCGCAACCATTGGTGATAGCAGCACTAATATTTTTAATATTTTTTTAAACTTGAACATAAAATAAATTTTACAATAATAATTAATAAAAATATTAAATTAGAAACTTTTATTGATAAAAGTCTTAATTTTTTGTCTTTAAATTATAGTAAGTACGAATTTGAGAAGCAAGTCTTTCATCTAAAGGCTTTAAAAAAGTATAATTCAACTGATATCTGCCCTCGTCAGTGTTATTTTCAGTTGGCATATTTCCATAAAAAGTTTGCTCAGGTTGTTGAGAAAGATACATATTTAAAGCTCGAAGCGATCTATTTGATGAAGTTTCGGACTTTATATTATCATAATTTAAATTTTTCTCATCAGCAATAATTTCATCATTAAGGTCAATGAAAACCGAACGGTCTTCACCTTCGAGAGTTTCGCGAACAGTTTCGACTGCATCATTAAAGTAGAATTTTTTAAAGAATTCAAAGGATTTTTTAAATGTTGGGGTGTAATTTATATAGTCAAAATTTGCTAAAAAAGGTAGGGATTCATAGTCAAAATAAAAACCTTTTCCATTTTTAGGTTCAAATTTTTCTGTTTCACTATTTTGGACAAAAGCAAAATCAACCTCAATTTTTGCTTTTTGAACAATTTCTTCTAAGTCAAAATCTTCGCCTTTATAAATTCCTTCATAAAGTGAATTATAAACCTTGTCAGTCAATTCAGGCGAAGTTTCTTTCAAAATAATTCAACCATCAAGTAAAGTTAAATTATTTTTTGGGCGAATAATTGCAATTGTATTTTCTTCTTCGAGTTCTTCATAATTATCTTTAGAATAATGAGCATCAAGCGAATCGCCATTATATAAAAAACCAACATCTTGATTCAAAGAAGGATCGATTACTGAATTGGCTAAGTCAAGACCTGATGTTTTAAAAACATTATGTCTCAAATTAAAATAGTCAAAACCAGAAATTTCGCCAATATAGTCAATAAAACCATCAACAAATGATTTATAGTTATTTTCGGTAATAATTTCGCCGTATTGATTAGTTTTTTCTGTCCCAATTAGCAAATTATCTCTCATAGCTTCTGTTCATTCAAAAAAACTATAGCCATTTTGTCTCAAAGTTTTGCCAATTCCGCTAAGACTTTGATCTTCAAATTTAAGACCTTTTTCTTGAATTTGTTCTTTTTGCTCAGCAGTTCAATTGTTCTGAAATTTACGGAGATTTTTTCTTTTACCATCAACATCATAATCGCCAATTGTGTAGGCAATTACTTTGTCTTGGGTATAATAAGGTATGAAAAACTCCCAAAAACGGTCTTGAATTCCGTCATTATCAGTATCAAGATTTTTTTGCGGATCATAGGCATCTTTCATAAATTGATCATATTTATCAATATGCTCGACAATTTCAGGGCGAAACATTTCTTCAAAAGCGGCCCTTTTTTTATTGATAAATTCTTGCTTTTGGACCAAAGAAAAACTCTCATAATTTTCAGGTTTTTCAAAAACTTTAGTTAGTTGCCAATTTGGAAAAAGTTTTGAATAGTCTATTTTTTGCAAAAGACCTTTTTGCGCCAAACGTGCAATTTGAAAATCTGAACCTACACCAGCAATTGTGCGATTGTCTTCGATTGCTCTTGTAAATTCGCTAACATCACCAAACTCACGATAATTAAAATCTTTGTTAATTACATCGCGACCAAAATCAGAAATGTAAGCTTCATAATTATAGACAACTGGTTTGAAAGGGAAGCTTGATTTTGAAAAAGATGCAATAAAAACAACACTAATTACCGAAAGGGCGAGTGTTATTTTGGCAAAAAAATTAACTAAATTCTTTTTCATGTTTTTTCCTTTTTATTTTTATAATAAAGTCAAATTAAGTTAGAAATCACGGAAATGAAAAGCATAATTGTTCCCAACATTAGCGCTCAAGTCTTAAAAGTTCCTTGATACAAAAGCGTTCCAACTGTTTGGGTGTTTGATGTAATTTTTGTGATTATAAAATCATCAAATGAAAGAAAAGCAACGACCGGAAAAACCGAAATTATCGCTGGCGACATGTGTTTTAAATAAATCAAAAATC
The DNA here is from genome assembly GCF_024758565.1 of Mesomycoplasma ovipneumoniae. Classification (NCBI taxonomy): domain Bacteria; kingdom Bacillati; phylum Mycoplasmatota; order Mycoplasmoidales; family Metamycoplasmataceae; genus Mesomycoplasma; species Mesomycoplasma ovipneumoniae. Next base: position 566,167 of record NZ_CP079199.1, on the reverse strand, counting down.
ATGCCTTAATTTTTGAATAGCCTAAATCTTGGGCTGCTTCATATAAACTTAGCGAAAATTTTTCACTTCTTGGATACATTATCAAAATCCCGTAAGGCAAAGTCATGACAATATGGGAAATAATTGCCCGATACAAACCTTCATGAGCCGCTGAAAGTGAACCAAATATGAACCCTAAAATAATTGCAAGCGAAACTGCGGTAATCACATCAGGATTAATTAAAGGAATATTTGAGGTGGCATTTACATAAATTTTTACGGATTTATTTTTTTGTCTTCAGAGAGCAAAAACTGTTAAAAGTGAAAGGAAAACAACGGTTATTGCAGCAAAAATTGCAATAATTAATGAGTTAATTAGCGCTGATGCAAAAGTATCTTTTGCAAATTCGTCAAATGCTTGCAAACTAAATTTGTTCCATGTTGAAGAGACAAAACCTTTTTTCGAAGGACTGTTAAATGAAAAAATAGAGCCAAAAATTATTGGAATATAGAAAATTATTATTAAAAATCAAACGTAAGTTTTTTTCAAAATCTCGTGTTTTTGAAAAAAATCAATAATTTTAGTCATATTTAAATCCTTTAATTTTCATGATAACAATAGGTGTAAAATGAATTAGTGTATAAATTCCAATAAAAACTAAAAGTGTGACTAAAACAAGTGATGAAACTCTAGCTAGATCAAAAGGGTTTGTTGTGTTTGCAGAATTATTAATTAAATTTCCAATCAGTTGATTTTGTGATCCGTTTGGTAGCAATTTATCTGAGACAACTATTGATGTTGCCGCCATTAAAAAAACAATCGCAAATCCAGAGCTAATTGCACGAAAACTATAAGGAACAACCACTTTAATCAAAACTCGAAATTTTGAATATCCTAAATCTGTCCCAGCTTCAATTAAATTTTTAGGCATATCTTTAAAAATTGTATAAAGCGGAAGTACCATAAAAGGAAAATTGAGAAAAATTAGACCAAGAATCATAAAAGAGTTATTATTTAGCGATCCTTCGTCAAACATTGACAAAAATAAAGCTCGTAATGAGAAAACTTTTGCAATTGTAAAAATAATTAAAGGCGTAATTATTAATGATAAAGAATAAATTTTAAAAATACGTGATTTTGAATTTGCGACAATGAAAGCATATGGAAAAGCTAAAATTAAGCAAATAAAGGCGCTAACTAAACCAACAAAAATTGAACGGGCAATAATTTGTCAAGTTGTTTGCTCTTTTACTAAAAGATGGTTGTCAAATGGCTCGCCGTTTGTCGAAAGTGGACTTACAGATTTAACAAAAAGTAAAATAAGCGGAATAACTATTAAAATTAGGGCAAATACAAAATAAGGGAGAACAAGACTGATGCGTGGATTCAAACTTTTTTTGAAATTTTGTCAAAATTTATCAAAAAAGCTAAGAGTTTCCACTTTCCATCTCCATTAAATGAATCGCATCATCATCTCACTTTAAATAAACTTCGGTATTAAGATCGTAAAAATCATTAGTTTCAACGTAAATAATTTTAGAACCAACCTGAATATCTAGTCAGTAATATGAACCTTTGTAAATATTTTGAACAACTTTACCCTTAAAATATCCAGAATTTAAGTCAATATCGATGTCTTCAGGACGAATAAGTGCATCCAGTTTTTGGCCATGATCAAATTCTGTGTGAATTGTATAGAGTTCAATGCCAAGAATTTCAACCTTATTTTTTCCAATAAATGTTGCTTCAAAAAAATTTGAATCACCGATGAAATTAGCAACTCATTTATTGACAGGATAGTCATAAATTTTGGTTGGCACGTCATATTGAGCGATTTTCCCGTTACGAATTACGGCGATTTTATCTGATAATTGAAGAGCTTCATCTTGGTCATGAGTTACAAAAATGAAAGTTAGACCTAATTTTTGCTGAATTCTTTTGAGAAAAACTTGCATTTTTTGTCTAATTTTTGCGTCTAAAGCTGATAATGGCTCATCTAATAAAACTATTTCAGGCTCAATAACAAGTGATCTAGCTAGTGCAACTCGCTGTTTCATTCCACCAGACAACTCTGAAATTGCGCGGTCTTCGTTTCCGCTTAGACCAACAAGTTCGATAATATCCTTAATTTCGTTATCAATTTCAGTTTTTGTTATTTTACGAGTAAGGTATTTTTTTTCAAAAGTTACAGATTTATAAAAAACATAATTTTCCCAATTAGAATATTTAAAATCTGAATCATCAAGTTTTTCCTGTAATTTTTTACGGGTTTTGTTGTCTAAATTGGGATTTTCAAGTTGTTTTTCTAGCTTTGTTTGCAAATTATTAAGTTCTGCAATTTTTTGGTCCTGTTTTGCTTGCCATTTTTGCTTTAATTCTTCGAACTTTTTCCAAGTTGACTGTGGAATTTCAGAATCACTTTTCTTAATTCTTTTTAATTTTAGGCCAAATTCAATATTTCCTCTAACTGACAAATGTGGAAAAAGTGCATAATCTTGAAAAATAGTCGCTGTGTCTCGTTTATGGGCAGGAACATCTTTAATATCAACCCCATTAAATTTAATTTCGCCTCGGGTTGTTCATTCAAAACCACCAATTAGGCGTAAAATTGTAGTTTTTCCAGATCCAGACGGACCTAAAAGAGTGACAAAATCACCTTTTTTGATGTCCAAATTTATTTGATTTAAAACTTTCTTCTCACCAAATTCTTTATCAACATCAACAAGCGAGATTATTGTTTCACTTTTGTGAATTTTTTGCATTTTATAATTCCCTCTTGAGTAGATAAAATTAAAAACAATATCTAATTTAAATAAAAAAATGTAATTTTATTCTAAAAAAAATATGAAAACTTCATCTTTGAAGAAAAAAACTCTTCTCTAATGAAGAGTGGTGGGGAATTTATCGAAAATATCTTCTGATGCAGATTCATGGAAAAAAGCAGCATCATCAAAGAGTGATGCCGCAAACATATAATATTTTAATAAATATAAATAGTATTTTCCAAAATCCATGATTATTGGAAAATTATACTATATTTTTAATTTTCCAAAAGAATTTAGCAAAAATAAAATTTTGTGCTGTTACATCAAGAACTTTTAAAGCGCTTTTCCCTAAAATTTTCCAATTTTAGCTCTTTATAGACTCCATTTTTTGCAAAACTGTTGTAACATCACCAATTTTTCCGAATTTAGCAAAATAAAATTTTATGCTGTTAATTCAAGAACTTTTAAAGCACTTTTTCCTAAAATTTTCTAATTTTAGCTCTTTATTGACTCCATTTTTTGCAAAACTGTTGTAACATCGCCAATTTTTCCGATTATTGTTATTTCATCATTTTGATGAATTATTGTCTCTGCAGCCGGCAAAATTGTTTCTTTATTTCTTTTAATTAAAACAACATTAACGTTATACTGACGTAAATTAGCGTTTTTTATACTTTTGTTAATATATTTTGGCGATTTAACATTAACACTTCCAGCAAATATTCCATTTGCAATTTCTTTAAGATTATCTGCATAATTCAGGAAATTTTTATCAACACTCAAAAGCGCCATTTTAATTCCGGCTTCTTCTTCAGGACTAATAATTCAGTCAACACCGATTTGTTTTAAAACACGAGCATGTCTTTTATTAACAGCACGCGCAGCTATTTTTAAGTTGTTAAAAAAATTAATTTCTGTTTGCAATTCTAATAAAGTTGCAATAATTTCAATATTGTCTGAAGTAGCAACAATTATTGTGTCTATATCTTCAAGTCCAACTTCATTACGAATTGCATTTATGTCGCTAGCGTCCATTATAATTGGTTCAACAGTCGCAAACTCACGAATAAATTTTAAATTTTCAGCTCTTTTGTCAATAACAATAATATTGTGGCCTGATTCTGCTAGTTGGGTTATTGCCGCTCTACCTAGTCGTCCGGCACCAATTATACAAATATTTGCTCGTTTCATTTACTTAAATTTTATCTAAAAAACAATAAATTAATTCAAAAATCAGAAAATTTTTGAAGGTGGACAAGTACAAATGTTTTATAGGCTAGTTTTTTTGGCTATTTTTAAATTTTTTTGTTTTGACTTTGTTTTTTTAAAAAAAATTGTATAATTTAATAATTAGCTTTTTTTGTATGTTTTATATAAGTAAATTAACTGACTAATTTTTTAATTTAGTCAAACATTAAAACGAGGAATAATGAACTTGAAAATTAATATCAAAAATTTTCTGCGGTCCATTTTTTCTCTTAAAAAGATACATATTATTTTTACTTTTTACACGTTAGTTATTCTTCTTGGGGCCGGAATTCTAACAGGATCGTTTTCACACACTGATAATCCACAAAAAATTAATTTTTTTTCGGCACTTTTTACTTCAGTTTCTGCCTTTAGTGATACTGGCCTTAGTTTAGTTGATACTGGCACAAGTTTTAATATTTTTGGACAAGCTGTTATTGCAATTTTAATTTCTCTGGGTGGAATAGGAATTTTTGCAATAAAGTTTTACATTTTTAACCATTTATTTGGAAAAAAACTAAGTATTTTGTCACGTGAAATTTTGAAAATCGAAAGAGGTTCAAGTAAATTAAGCGAACTAAAAGGCGTAATCAAGGTTTCTATTAATTTTTTTTTGATACTTGTTTTAATTAGTAGTCTTGCTCTTAGCCTGTATTTTTATTTTTATGATGCTGAACCACAAAAATTTTCGTTTCAAAAATCACCTTATAAAAATATATCTTTGTCGCTAAGATTTGCTGTTTTTCATAGCATTTCTGCAATTAATAATGCTGGTTTTGATATAATCGGACCAAATAGTTTTGAACCTTATTATCACTCTTATTTTTTGCAAATAATGATAATAATTCTGACAATAATAGGCGGAATTGGATACCCGGTAATTTATGATTTTTTTAGCTTTTTCAAGCTTAAACTTTCTAAACAGAAAATAAAAAGATTTAGATTTTCTTTATTTACTAAAGTTTCAATTTTGAGCTATTTTGTTATTGCGCTAATTGGTTTTATTCTTTTAATTACTTTTGAAGCTAGTTCAAATTCTCCTTTTACTTTTTGAAACCAAGAGCAAAATGGCAACTGATTTGATAAAACATTTGCATTATTATTTCATAATTTTATGACTCGCTCAACTGGTTTTTTTACATTTGACTTAAAACAACTAACTCAACCAAGCACATTTTTAACAAGTTTATTGATGTTTATTGGCTCTGCCCCTTCTTCTACAGGTGGTGGAATTCGCGTTACAACTTTTTGAATTTTTATCGCTGTGGTTTTATCTAAAATTAGGGGAACTAGTGATGTTAATATATTTAAGAGAAAAATCACAACTGATAAAATTGTTTCAGCTGCGACTGTATTTTTTATATCTTTTATTTTAGTAGTAGCGATAGTTTTTCTCTCAAGTTTTTCGCTAGACGATTTATCAAGCCAACAAAAAACTAGTGATTATAAAATTTACCATTTAGTTTTTGAGGTCATGTCGGCTTTTGGAACCTCGGGTCTCTCGACAGGTTTGATTCGAAATTTATCTATTGTTTCGCAAATTGGATTTATGATTATTATGCTAATCGGTCAGCTCGGAATTAGCTCTTTTATTTACGTCTGACAAGGTGATAATATCGGCAAACAGAATAAAACTTACATAACTGAAGATATTTTAATAGGATAATTTTTTGACTTAAAACGCTAAATTTGAAATTTATTCTTTTTTAGATCAATTTTTTTGCTATAATTTAATAAAAATATAAATAAAAGAGGGGTGGAAAATGATTTATGACAAATTAGAAAATTTTAGCAAATATAGTTGTTTAAATGAAAATTTTGCAAAATTAGCAATTTTTCTAAAAGAAAATGACCTAGAAAAATTGCCACTAGGCAAAACTCTAATTGATGAAGACAGAATTTTTGTGTTACATGTTGATGTTGAAAGTTTCGATGATACAAACGCTCTCTATGAATATCACAAACGATACGCAGATGTTCATATAGTAATTGACGAAAAAGAACAATATTTCTTTGATTTTTCAGAGAAATTAGTCAATAAAGTAAGTGATTATTCTGAAGAAAATGATGTAGCTCTTTATAAAAAAGATTCGACCCGAAATTTAATTAGACCCTTAAAAGGCGAATTTTTAATTTTTCTACCTGGCGATGCTCATTTACCAAAATATACTGGACAAATTGGTGTAGTTAGAAAAATGATTTTTAAAGTTGAATATTAGTGTTATTGAGTTTAAATTTTTTATTAAGTCTAGAGATTAAAAATTCATTTTTTAGATATAAATAACATATTTTTATGGTATAATTTTTAGTACCGTTTTTTAAAGGTCTGAAATAAACTATTATATATAAATATAGGAAAAAAATGGCAAATATAAAATCCAAAATTAAATCAATCACCAAAATGCAAAAAGCAAGAGCAAGAAATAATGCAATTAAATCTCGTGTAAAAACAGCAATCAAAAAGGCTAAAATAGCTGTTACAAGTCATGCAGAAAATCAAAATGAATTAGTTGCAAAAGCTCACAAAGAAATTGCAAAAGCAAAATCAAAAGGTGTTTTTCACAAAGGAAAAGCATCACGAAAAATTTCTAGACTTCATTTGTTTGTTAATAAACATCAAAAAACAACAGTTTAATCTCTTCTTATTTTAATAATAAATTTTGAAATTTTTTCGAAGTTGAAAATAAAAAAACCCTTAAATTTAAAGGGTTTTTTTATTTTACAGGTTATTTTTTATTATAAATTGTCGAAGCGAATTTTAATAGATGGACCCATAGAAGCAGAAACTGTTAAATTTTTGAAATAATTTCCTTTAACTGAATTTGGTTTCAATTTACGAATTAATTGTAAAAGGGTTTTAGCATTTTGGACTAAATGATCGGCTTCCATGTTGGTTTTTCCAATTAATGAGTGGATAATTCCGTATTTATCAGCGCGATAATTTGCTTTACCTTTTTTAATTTCAGCCACAGCTTTTTCTGGTGTTGGGGTAACGGTACCTGTTTTTGGGTTAGGCATAAGTCCTTTTGGTCCTAATTTTTTCCCGTATCTTCCTAAAACTGGCATTAATTTAGGCTCAACAACAATAACATCGAAATCAAAATTATCAATTTTTAAATTTTGTTCAAGTTCAGCTGTTGAATAAATTAAATCAGCGCCTGCTTCTTTGGCTTTAGTTGCTACCTCTGAAGAATCTGTTGCAACAAGCACACGCACAGATTTCCCGGTTCCATAAGGTAAAACAACAGAACCTCTTAATTGTTGGTCAGCTTTTCGAGTATCCAAATTAAGTCGAATAGCTAAATCAACAGAGCCAGAAAATTTAGTATATGATGTTTTTTTAACCAATTCCATTGCTTCTTCAAGTGAATAATAATGATTTTTATCAACTAATTCACGAGACTGAGCTAATTTACGTGAAATTTTTTTCATTATTTTACTCCTTGTAGAAATTCTTCGATACCTTCAACTTCAACGCCCATTTGTTTGGCGGTTCCATAAACTGTAAGAATTGCTTTTTCTATACTATCAGTATTTAAATCTGGTAATTTATATTCTGCAATTTCTTTAAGTTGTTCAAGAGTAATTTTAGCTACTTTTTCAGCTTTAGATTTTTTAGATCCAGATTCGATTTTAGCAGCTTGTTTAATTTTATAAGAAGTTGGGCTTGTAAATAACTGAAATTCAAAGCTTTTATCTTTAAAAACAGTAATTTTTACAGGAACTGGTTCACTTCCACGATTTTTTGTTTCATCGTTAAATTTTCTTGTAAACTCAGGCATTACAATACCAAGACCTGCAAGAGCTGGCCCGGGTTTTGCTTGGCCGGCATTGAATTGCAATTTTGCAACTCTAACTACATTTTTTTTTACCATTTCGAGCATCCTTTATTTTTTTAGTTCTCTTAGTGGTTAACGGTTTTAAACCTTCCACAAAAATTATTTAAAATTATACCACAAAAATTATTTATTAAATAATTTTTGGACTAAAAAAACCACAACGTGTGGCTTTTTCCTTTAAATTAGTGATCAACGACGACAAGATGTAAAATTTTTATAAACAAAACAACAATTTCGTCAACTTTGACCACTGAAGACCATCAATTTAAAATTTTAATTTTAACTCAATTTAAGATGTTCCTCGATCTCATTGTTTTTAACCTCCATAAATTTTTACCATTTAATTGTACCATAAAATCATTAAAAATCCAAAAATTGTGAGATTTATATATTTTTAAAAATGATGATTTTGTGTGATATACAAAATTATTTTATGATAAATAAGATTTTAGAAGTCTAAACAAAAATGACCAAAAATTTAGAAAAAGTGTCTATTTAAATAAAAAAACAGCGAGTTTTCGCTGTTTTTTGCACTAATAAGCCGCGTTCTGTATCAGTCAACCATTTATCTAGGTTTTTTAAAACCTTCCAATTTAAGTTCGTTTCCCAAATTGGATTCCCCTACCAAAATTTAGGTTTCTAGCTCATGGAGTTTACCGCGTTTCACTTTATTTGTTAGGATTTTTTATTAGGAGTGAACAATGATTATGAAAAATTTAGAGTAACAAATAAACTCGTCTCTGTGGCACTTGTCGTCTAGGCTTGGATTTTTTAGATCCAACATGAACACTACTACCATCACAGGTAGTGCTAGCGCGGACTTTCCTCAAATATTTTTAAATTAAAAATTTAAAAATACCAGCGGTTGACTTGTGCAAAATTAAATTATACCATATCTTAAAAATATTTGGTATAAAAATTTAAAATTATTTACGTATATTTAAAGCTTCGATTGTCTCTTTATATGTTTCAAAACTTTTTTGTTTTAAATAAGAAAGTAATTTTTTACGTTTATTAACCTTTGCAATAAAACCTCGCATTGAGTGTTTGTCCTTTTTATTTTTTTCAAAATGAACTTTTAATTTTTCAATATCTTCAGTTAATATTGCAATTTGAACGGCTGTATCACCAGTGTTTTTGGCGTTTTTACCAAATTTTAAAATTAATTCTTGTTTTTTCGCTTTTGAAATCATTTTAATTCCTTTAAAAATAATTAAGTAACAAATTTAAACCTAGCAATAATTCGCGAAACTATTAAAACCAAGCATAAATTTAACTAATAAATCAGGCAAATTACTCGTCTAGATCGATATCATCGCATCCACAACAACTGTCGTCATCTAATATGCCAGAATTTAGTGGATCTGTTGGGCATGCATCAGAAAATTTTACCATTTCATAAAATTGTTTAGGATCTAATGATGCACCACCAACAAGTATACCATCAATAAGTTCTGAATTTAAAAAATCTGCATAATTTTGTGAGTTAACAGAACCTCCGTAAATAACTCTAACATTTTTGCCAAATTCTTCTTTAATCAAGGACGAAATTTCATTGGCAATTGTAGCAGATGCTGTTTTACCGGTTCCAATTGCCCAAATTGGTTCATAAGCTATTATCGCTTTTTCGAAATTTAGCACGTGTTTTACAGCATTTATTTGTGAAATTATAACTTTTTTAGTTAATTTATTTTCGTATTGCTCTAATGTTTCACCAACACAAAACACGGGAGTTATATCGTATTTTTGTGCTTGTGAAATTTTTTGAGCTAAAACTTCATCAGTTTCATTAAAAAACATTCTACGCTCAGAATGACCAATTATTATGTAGCTAACACCTAAATCCTTTAACATTTTAGCACTAATTTCACCTGTGTAAGCTCCAGATTCGAACTGGCTAACATTTTGAGCAGCTATTTTTAATGTTTTAACTTGAGATTTAGAAATTTCACTTAATAAAGTAAAAGGAGGGGCAATCGCAAACTCCATTGTTTTAGCGACTTTTTTTGGATTTTTGTTAAAAAGCGCGTCAAATTCAAAAAGGAAATCATAAAATTCCTTTCTGATTTGATTCATTTTTCAATTCCCGATAACAATTTTTTTCATGATATAAGTAAAAATTATAACATAAATTAGCCAAAATAATAGCGTTATTTTTTAAGTTTTTACTTTAGATAAAAAAATTTTGGCACTTAATTGCTACGAGTGACAAAAATATGTTATAATTGTTTTTGCATTAATGTAAAAAAATAAAAATAAGGAAGAAAAAAATGGAAATTAAACTCGAAAATCTTGAAAAATATGCAAGAAATTTAACTAAATTAGCAAAAGAAAACAAAATTGAACCAGTAATTGGGCGAGATTCTGAAATTAGAAGAATTATAAAAATTTTGTCAAGAAAGACAAAAAATAACCCCGTTTTAGTTGGTGATCCCGGTGTTGGAAAAACAGCAATTGTTGAAGGAATGGCACTAAAAATAATTGCAGGACAAGTTCCTGATAATTTAAAAAATAAGCAAATTTTTGAACTTGACCTTACAAGTATTCTCGCTGGGGCCTCATATAAAGGTGAATTTGAGCGAAGAATTAAGGCAATTTTAACTGAAATTGAACAAAAATCTGATGAACTTATTATTTTTATTGACGAAATCCACTTATTAATTGGAACAGGTTCATCTGGATCTGATTCAATGGATTTTGCTAATATTTTAAAACCAATAATGGCTCGAGGTGGAATTAAATTAATTGGCGCAACAACAAATTCTGAATATCGACTTTATATCGAAAAAGATGGAGCGCTCGAACGAAGAATGCAAAAAGTTGAGGTTTCAGAACCTTCAGTTGTTGATACCATCAATATTTTGCGCGGAATTAAGGAGCGATTTGAAAATTTTCACCAGGTAAAAATTCTTGACTCAGCTTTAATTTTTGCTGCAAAAATGGCAAACAGATATATTTTTGACCGTTTTTTGCCCGATAAAGCCATTGACTTAGTTGATGAAGCTGCTGCTTCTTTAAAAGTGGAAATTAATTACCAACCAGAAAAACTAGAAAAAGCAAAGCGTGAATTAATTAATTTGAAAATGATGGAAATTAATTCGACAAATTCGGACAATGAAGATCTCAAAAAACAAATAATTGAGGTTGAAAATCAGGTTGATCAAATGCAAAAGGAATGAAACGACTCGCGAAATTTAGCTTCAAAAATTGCAAATTTGTCAACAAAAGTCGAAGAATTAAAACACAAGCAAAACACACTAATGGACCAAGGCGATTATCAGGGCGCTTCGCAAATCAAGTATGTAAAAATTCCTAAAATTATGGAAGAATTGGAAAATTTAAAGGAAAAACAAACTGAATTTTCAAACGTTCTTGATGAAAATCATATTGCAAAAGTTGTCTCAAATTGAACTAAAATTCCAATTGGCAAACTTTTAGAATCCGAAAGTCAAAAATATATTAATTTAGAGGAAAATCTTAGAAAAGTTATTAAAGGACAAAATCAAGCTTTAAAATCAGTTTCAGAGGCCATTTTAAGATTTAAGGCAAAAATTAATGACGAACAAAGACCAATTGCATCCTTTTTATTTGTAGGACCTACTGGTGTTGGAAAAACTGAAGTTGCTCGCGCACTTGCACAAAATTTATTTGACAATAAAAATCAAATTATTCGCCTTGATATGTCAGAATATATGGAAAAACATAGCGTTTCTAAACTAATTGGTGCGCCTCCAGGTTATATTGGTTTTGAACAAGGTGGAATTTTAACCAACAAAATTAGACAAAATCCATATTCGATTGTTCTAGTTGATGAAATTGAAAAGGCACATCCTGAAGTTATTAATATTTTTTTACAAATTCTTGATAACGGCGAGCTTGTTGATAGCAAATCTATAAAAGTAAATTTTCGCAACACAATTATTATTTTAACTTCAAATATTGGCGCTAACAAAATTATTGAGGCTAAAAAAATTGATGAATCTAACATCAAAAATGAATTATTAATGTATTTAAAACCTGAATTCATTAATAGAATTGATGAAATTATTGTCTTTAACCCTTTAAATCACGAGGTAATTTCTGAAATTATCCACTTAGAACTTGATATTTTCAAAAAAAGATTAATAGAAAATCATTTTGAGATAGATTTTAATGATTCTGTTATTGACTGAATTATTCAATCTGGTTATGATAAAAATTTTGGTGCTCGTCCTATCAAAAGATTTATCAAAAAAAATATAGAAAGTTTTATTGCTCAAAAAATAGTTACAAAAGAAATAACAGAAAATTCAAAATATAGATTGTCCTATAAACAAAATAATCTATATTTGGAAAAAGAAAAATAGTTTTATTTTAATGCTGTTTCAAAGGCTTTTTCAAAATCTTCTTTTTTGGAAAATTGGTTATTAAATTTTATAAAAAATCTAAACAAAACCTCTGATTTATCGGAGGTTTTGTTGTTTTCTTGGTCTCCGAAATAAAGGGTTAAATTTTTTGTTGGGGTTGCTGAAGAAGTTGAAGTCGTTGGAGCTGCTGGAGCTGCTGGAGGAGTTGGAGAAGCATTCTGAGTAGATCAAAAGTTTTTTTCTAACTCAACTTGGGGTTGATTTTTTGATTTTGAAGTTGCAATTTTTACAATTATCTTTTGAGAATTTTGACCTTGAGTTCCTGAAGTTGAGGATGAATTCTCATTAAGAGCATTGTAAGAAAGAACAAAATTAGTAAATTGACCTTCATCAACAGGCAAAATACCAATAATTTTTTCATTTTGGTTTGTACCTGAGCTAGTTGATTCAATGTCTGTTTTTTTTGAAACACCTATTAACCAAATTGGAGTATTATCAGGAATTGAATCTAAATTTGTTATACTTAAGCTTGTTAAATCGCTTTTTTTAGCTATTTTCTTAACTCAAATTAAATTAGGTTCTTGATTTGTTTGTTGATCAGAAGTTGCATTTTCTTCAGTAATAAATTTAAGGACAATTTTATATTGGTTAGGTTCTAAATTATTTTGGACTGAAAATGAATAAAAAAATGGATTATTTTCATCAAAAGCTACAGTTTTTTGAGTATTTTCATCGCTTTTATAAAATAATTTTAAATAAATGTCGTTTAGACTTGGATATAAAATTCCTGAATTTCTGACAAGTTTAACTTTCTTATTGGAAATTTTTGAAGAGTCAAGGCTAAGTGAAACTTGAGGGTTTGTAATTGATTTTAGACCTCTGATTTCTGAGTGAAATAAGTTATTTTCACTAGATTCGTCAAAATTATATCCGCCAGATCCATCAATAAAAAAACTTGCTTGATTTTCTTTGGCTAATAATAATTGAGGATTTGCTGGTGACAAGCCGGCTATTTTTATATCTTTTTCACCTAAAATTTTATTAAACCTGTCATAAATACTGATTGTTATTGTTAATTGCCCAGTAGAATTTTCAAAAAATAAATTATACTTAACACCGTATGAAAAAATTTGCTTAGAGTTAATTATATCATTCATTTTAGCAAAAATTTTTGCTAAAACTTCCTCAGGTTTGTTGTTTTGGTCAGTTTTTTTTCAGGCCGGAAATGTTAATGAATCTTTAAAAAAGTCTTTAAATCACGTCACAATTGCTCTTTGACTAGTTAAACTATCATAAGTTGGACTGCTTTCTAAATTAACAATTTCTAAGCCTTTACTTGTGTTTTTATTTTCTTGAAAAGAATAAAAAGTAGCATTAATTGACCTTAAATTATTAATAATTTCAACACCATCTAAATAATTAAACTTTTGTCTAACAATATAAAGATCATTATCCTTAATCACAGAATCCAAATATCTTTGTGCTAAGTTTGTAAAAGGTTTTAAAGTGTAAATAAAATTAAATTTACGGTAATTTTCTTGAGTTTGTGAATCATTTAAATTTTCTTGACTTGAATTTTCAGAATTATTTGAGCCAACATCTTGAAATAAAGATACCTGATTTTTAAGCATTTTTTGCCCTTGGACAGGTAAATTTTTTTGTAAATTTGATACACCTAAATTTTCAGGAGTTGACTGATTTTGGGTTAGTTTTTCAATTTCTTTAGCCTTAAAATCGATTTGAACCATAAGTTCAACTTCGCCAACTCGGTCCATTTGAACATTTGTCCCAAACAATCTTACATTAAAATTTGGTGAGGAATTTGTGAATAAATTTTGTAATTTTGATATGTCAAAGAGACTGTTATGATCGGTTTGGGACACCAAAAAAGTAGATAAAGATACATTTTTTGCAACAATTTCTTGAATTTTTTCGTCTTTTAAGATGATAAGTTCATCATTAGTTTTAATTAAATTATTAAGATAATTTGTAACTTGTGCATAATCTAATAAATTTGAAACTTTTAAATCAAATGTGCGAATTTTATTTTTATTTGAGTCAAAAATCCCAAAGGAAATTCACAAATTACCTGTTGAGTCGCCAATATTTTTAAAAATTATATTTCCGGATGAGTCTGTTTCAAAATCAAAATAGGTACCCTCAGGAAGATTTACTAAATTATCATTTGAATCTAAAAATAAAAAAGAACCAAATTTTTCAAGAGTTTTTTTAGCATCTTTTGTATTTTTATACTCATGATTTAGTGCTTGAATAAGCGAAAATGCGTTTCATTTTTGGTTTATTTGTGCTGTTTGTAAAACAAAAGCGGACTTTTGTTGGTCAATATTAAAGTTTATAAATGGAATGTCACCTTTGCCATTGAAGCCACGAATTGAGTGAACTTTTGAATAAGTTTTATTTGTAAATTGATCATGCGCTGAAAAAACAACGTTAATTAAATTATTATTAACAACTTTTGTAACTAGATCATCATTTTCAACATCAGATTTATTAATAGGATTGACATTAAGCTTTAAAAAAGGATATTTTGAACTAAAATTGGCAAGATTAAAAATTGTAGTAAGATGAAAATTAGACGCTGAATCACGAGATAAATTGAGAATTTGTTCGGCTGAATATTTAGAAAAATCCTCGTCAATTTGCATTTGATCAACAATTTTTTCAAATTCTTCATTTGAAAGTTGAATCCCTCTTTGATTAACTTCAGTTTTCTCTAAAACTCGCTGATCGACAATACCAAAATATTTTGACTCAACAAGCGAATAAGTCAAATAGGAGAAACCTAAAATTGCACCAATTGCGATAGGCCAAGTCGCCATAATCATTAAAGATCTGGTGTGTGAAACTTTTTTTACTATTTTAGTTTTTTTCATTTTTTCCTAATTTCGATTTAACTGCCTATTTGGCTTAATTACTGTAAAAATAAGCGGATATTTTGCTTCATTTTGTCCAGGTACAAAGGGCTCTAGATTATTTTTAAGTTGGTGTTGCGCGGTCTGAGTTGTAGGTTGTTGAGTCTGCGGTGGTGTGGTTGGTGGCGAAGGCGAAACTTGAGGGCTAGGAGAATTTTGCACTGAACCATCAGGATTATTTTGATCATTATCTACAATGTTTGGAATAAAAATTTGAGATTTTTCGCTAGAATCTAGATTTTTTACACTAAATCTAATTTTCAAATTTCCAAATTTATCCTTAAAAACATTATCTTTTTTATATACAAGACCATTACCATTTAATAAAGGATAAATTTGGACAAAAGTAGAAAAACCAAAAAGTTTTTTAAAACTCTCTAATGTTTGTTTAAAATCTTTATCTTGATTATTAAATTCAGAAGTTAGAATCTCCTCAGCAGTTTTTGAAAATGTAAGTGCTGTTGCAAAATTAGACTCATCAAGTTCTAATTTTAAAAGTTTTTGTGGAAAATTTAAAACAACATTGGACAAGATTTCAATTTCACTTTGAGAATTTTGATGTGTAAAAACATCTAATTTTAATGAATTAATTGGTGTTCTAAAAACAATTTTATTATTTGTAGCAGAAGTAAAAATATAATAATAACCTAATGTAAAAATCTCTTTTTGGGGATTATTACCGTTTTCAGAGGTCTCTTGATCGGCGACTTGAACTGGTGTTGGAGTTGAATTTTGCCCATCAGAATCGATTTGTTCTGATTCTTGATTGGCTAGAAAAACAATTTTATAAGAAAGATTTTCGCCAAGTGTTTCAAATTGCTTAACTAAATTATTATCTTTATAAGTTTCTATAAATAAATCAGAAAATGTTTGAGCATTTAATTCCGCTTTTGGCTGTTCGTTTTTTTCGTTTAAAGCCTCAATTTTAGAAATTAAGTCATTAAATCCCTTAATTAAATACTGATTTTGAAGATTTGAAACAATTTTATCATTAATACTCTTAGTTTCTGGGGCTAAATTAGTATCAGGGGCTGGATTTTCTGTGTTTTGTTGTTGGTTTCCTTGATTTTGGGGTTGCTCAGAATCTTGAGAATTTGTGCTGTTTTCAGAATTTTCAGTTTCTGTTTCTTGAAATTGAGTTGCTAGTGGGGTGGCAGTCTCACTAATAGTGTCATTTTTGGGGGTTGAATCAAGACTTTGAGTTTCAGAACTTTGCTCTTTATCATCAAAAGTATCAGATTTTATTTCCGCAAGGGAATTAAAAAGGATTCTAAGGTATTTTTGAGCTTCTTCTTTAGGTAAGGCTAAAATATTTTTTACAAAAAACATAAATTCTTGATTATTTTCAAAAAAAGCACGAGTATTTGTGTTATTTTCTAGTGTTATTGGAGTCAAAGTCCTTTTGGAAAACTCAGGAATAGTTGGAAAATCATACTTAAAAATTCAGGAATCTAAAATTTGAGTTTCAGGAAAGTTAAGATTAAATTTTGAGGAATTTATTAAAATATTATAAATTTCTTCATGTGAATTTAAGTCAATTAACTTTTGAATTTCATCTTTTGAAACATAATCAAAAGATGAAAAGGTTTGGGTTGGTCTACTTTTATCAGTGAAATAATCTAAATTAACAACTGGAATTTGACTAAAATTTTTAGGGTCAAATGTAGAAACATTTTGGGATTCAGAATTTTTGAAATTTCTTAAAACAAGCTCTGAAGTTTTAGTTAATTTTTCAGAACCATCATCATTAAGGGGATAAAAAATTTCAAACGGTATACGAACTAGCGATGAGTGCTCGTCTGCATCTAGATAAATTTTTTCAACTATAATATTAAAGCCAAATTTTTGCTTAATTTTTGGATCTAAGTCAGCATAATCGCTAAAATCAAGTTGTAAATCTGAATTAATAAATGAATTAAGGGCTATTTTTGCTTCTTCTGGTGTTTTTAATGTTTTTGTGTTTTCGTTATATTTAAGAAAATTATAAACTCAAGATATTGATTTTTGGGAAATATCAACTTTGTTTTCTTGATTTTCTTGTGAAAATTGATCAATTTTTAGATCTGATAGTTTTGGAATTTGTATAAAAACTTTAGGATCAGCAAAAGCGGATTTATTTTTAGCTGAATCAAACAGTAAAAAAGTAAAATTTTTAGTAACATTTGTATTAAAATTTTTTGGAAAAATATCTTTGGCTTCCTGTGTAAAACTAATTTTACCTTGTATTTCCAAAAAATCTGAATGCAATTGCGAAGGTTGGACTCAAGTGTTATTATTATTTTTTATAATTTCAATTGTGTAAGGAAAAACTAACTTATTTTCGTGTTTAATAGCAAAGTTTTTGTTAGTTAAAATTGACTCAAAGTCAAAGTCAAAAAAATCATGAACTTTTTTAATAAAACTTTCTGCGCTTTGCTCAGAATTTGCTTTTGCTAAAAAATCACTTGCAAGTCAAATGTTAGGAGAGGTTTTATTTTGTTCACCTCTAGAAAATGGTCTAATATTTTGAAGATTTATTTGGAGTGCTTGATAAAAATTTTCCAGAAAAAAAGTTGAATTAGGACTTATAGAAATTTTGTCAGTTCTTATATCAGATCTTATAATTCTTGAGTGATTATAAGTTTTAAGCAAAAATTCAACATTAAATTGTTGGTTGGCATCATCTGGCTGGACATCTACAAACTCAAGCCAAATTCCGTTTGGCAATTTATATGGTTGCAATCTTTTATGTTCAAGACTAAAAAGATCAAAAAAATCACCTTGATCTGTTGAGTCTTGAATTTTTTTTCACTCTTCTTTTAGTGAGGCATAAGTAGAAAAAGGAGAAACTTTTTGGGCATTAAAACTAAGAGCATTAATTTTAGTTATTATTCTATTTAAATCCTCAACAGTTGTTTGATAAGAATTTTTTTTAATTAAGCCAAAACCATAAGAAATACCGACTGAAATTCCTAAAACACCAAGAAATGATGCGCTTAAAGTAAGTCCTAGTAAAATTTTTGATTTTTTTGTTAAAAATTTTGTTTTGGAAAATTTCTTAACTATTTTCACTATATAGGAACCTTTTTTTACTTAATTCGATTGGTTAAAATTTTACCAACAATTGCACCGTCATTTGCAGCAGTAACAATTTGTCTAATTTCTTTTGTAACAACATCACCAACAGCATAAACCCCAGGAATTTTTGACTGTCCGTATTTGTCAACTGTAACAAAATTAAATTTGTCAAGAATTTCTTTATGGTTTTTTTGTAAAAAGCTAGTAGCTGGCAAAAAACCAATGTATGGGAAAAGTGACTTAATTTCTAGTGTTTTTTGCTCACCATTGTGATCAATAATTGCTGATTCAAGCGCACCTTCTCCTTGAAGTTCTAAAACTTTAGCATTAAATAAAATTTCAACATTTTTGTTTTTTTTGAGTTCTTCTATTAAAAGTGGCTCGGCGATAAATTTGTCATCACGAACTAAAACATAAACTTTTGAAGCTATTGAAGCTAAAAAACTTGACTCCTCAACGGCAGAATTTCCTCCTCCAATAACAATTGAAGGTTGGTTGGCATAAAAAGGACCATCGCAAACAACACAATAAGAAACACCTTTACCTTCAAAATCAAGGTAATTTTTAATATCTAACGGTTTTCTTTCGACCATTCCTGAAGCTACAACAACGGATTTTGCTGTGAAAGTTTTACCGTTTTTGCAAACAACTTTATGGTCAAAAGGTGAGTTAGACTCAATATAATCAACTTCACAATAACGGTGTTTTGTCCCGAATTTTAGTGAGTGTTTATACATTCTTAGCGCTAAAGATGCACCATCAATAAACTCATCTCCAGGTCAATTTTCAATTTTAGATTGTGAAACAAGCTTCCCTCCTGGGGCTCCTTTTTCCAAAATTAGAACTTTTAAATTACCACGAGAAGCATAAAGAGCGGTTGTTAGCCCAGCTGGTCCTGCTCCGATTATTATAACATCATAATTTTCCATGATTAAACCCCTTAAGAATAAAATGTTAATGATTATAAATAATTATATAATATTAAATTATAAAAAACATTAAAAACTAATGTTTTCCGTTGTAAAATTTCAATTTTGTCTAAGCCTCTAAAGTTTTTGGTTCTGATTTTGCAGGCTCAGAAAGGTTACGATTCCATCTTGTTCAAGGCAAACCAATGTAGCGTCTGTTTTCCTTTGTGTATCTTTCGAAAAATGCTATTTTTAACTTTTTATTTTCAATTTTTACATAGTAATTTGCGAAAAATTGAAAGCGGATGAACAACAAAATTCCCAGAATTATCATCAAAATTGCAATTACAAAATAATAAACATATGATTCTTGCCGTAAAAATTCCATAGAAGCCCGAACAATTCCGTAATATAAAATGTATAGTGCCCCTGTTGAACCTGGTTTGAGTCATGAAAAAAGGTTTAATACTCATACAATTACCAAGTAACCAAAAAGCGAAGTTAGTGATTCATAGAAAAATAATGGAACACGGAGTTGACCATTTGGTGCATGTTTATCGGCAATAAACATATTTTTTCGAATAAAATCACCTAATCAATTTACGGTTTTACCTTCAGGATCAAGAAATCCATAGACTTCGTGATTTGTAAAATTCCCTCATCTTCCTAAAAATTGACCAATTAAAACGGCCGGCAAGATAAAAGAAAAGGCTTTTCGTCAATCAAAACTAGCCCGTTTTCGATAAGCATAAATTAAATTTGCAACAGTTGGAAAAATAACACCTCATTGAATTGAAAGTCCACCTTGGCGAATATTTCATCACTGTTGTAATGATGTTAAATCACCAACCACTAAACGCTCAAGAATATATCCAAAACGTGCTCCAACAATAGAAATAGGAATTGTGATAAAAATCAGTGCGGCTAAATGATCAAATTTGTAACCTTCGCGCTTCCAGAAAAAATAAATTGTGATAATTGAGGCAACCATGCCCAAAACGACTGTGAGGGCATAAATTGGAATTCAATCCTGAATTAACCAAAAAGCCTCACCTTCTTTAAAAGGGCGTTCATTTATTAGGTCAGCGGGAATTTTTGTAAGGTCATTCATTGTTATTCCTATTTTATTTTGTCTTATAAATTATACCACTTTTTTTATTTTTAAAAAATAAATAAAAAATACACAATTAAATGTGCATTTCTTGAATATGTAAATAAAAATTAATTTTTAAGTTTTTAACAAAATTATGAAAGGTTTTGAAGATGTTTTTCTAATTGTTCAAAATTAATTTGATCGTGAACATCAGAATTAGGTTCAACAACTAAAACTTTTCCTTCAGAGTCAACAATAATATAACCACGATTTAATAAAAATACATCATCAATTAAAAATCCAGTAGCTAATCCAAAACTACGCAAACGATAGTCAGAATATATCTCCATATTTTCGGATAAATTTGCATTTTTTCACTGAGCAATCGCAGAAGGAAGGTCAAGTGAAACTGAAATAAATCTAAATTGTGAATATTTCCTTGATAAATCTCGGATGGATGTTGTTTGTTCATCGCAAATTTTGGTATTAATTGACGGAAAAATCGAAATTAGAGTTGTTTTTCCAAAATTTTTAAAGTCAACAACATCAAAATTTATATCACTAACGGTAAATTCTAGTTTTTCTCCTGGTTGTATTAATGATGAAACTAAATTATATGCTTTGTTCTTGAATTTTGTTTGCATCTTGCCACCTTTTGTATTTTAAAAATAATTTTTTGGCGGGGGTTAAAGGATTCGAACCTTCACTGATGGGTTTGGAGTCCATGGTACTGCCATTATACTAAACCCCCTTTTTCCACAATCTAATTAAATTATACCCTAAAAAAAGTTATAAATAAAAATTTAATGCTAAATAAAAAAATGTTTATATTTACAGGAAAATTAATATCCTAACTTACTAAAATTTTTAGCTAAATTAATAGAAAAATTCAAACAGTTACTTTTTTATCTATGGCTTTGATTCCACCGCTTTTGTTAATTTTTTCTTCTAATTTATTGATGGAAAAATTTTTTATTGTTTTTTAAACTTGTACTTAATATTATAAGATATAATAAGGCTTAATTATAGAAATAATAAATGTAGAGGTGAAAATGAAAAATTTAGAATTAATAAATATTTTAGCCGCAGGAAGGGCTTTAGAAAATGATCTTAAAGAAAAAATTAGAAAAATTATAGCTAATATAAATAAATTATCAGGAAATATAATAAATTTTGAAGATTTTGATATGGAGGAAATACTCGCTTGAGGGTATTAATTTTTCATGAAAGCAATAACTCTTCTTTTTAAATATGTTTTTTTAAACTGGGTGATTAAATTTTTTTACTTTTTAATTTATTTGTTAGAAATACTTTTTTTTACGTTCAATGCCGTTTACAACGGTGTTCTTATTAATCATCCAACGTTATTAGGCAAAATTATTATTTGGGGTTCAATTTCGGTATTATTTATTTTATTTTTATATTGTTTAATAAGATATGTTTGATTTATAAAAAAATATAAAAAAGAAGCATTAAATTTAACTAACAGTCAATTTGAAGAAAAGTATGAAAAATTATCATTAAAACCTCACTGATTTAATATTTTTAATATGATTATTCGTGATATGCGGGATTATCCTGATGAGATTGAATTCAACAAGGAGAAAAAAAACTTTTTATTTCACGTTCATTATAGAATCTTTATTTTGCAAATAATTTATATATTTATTTCATTTATTTCCATACCAATATTAACAATAATTATTGCGATTCTTCCTATTAAAACCACTTATTTCTCTATTCACTTTGCAATATATGTGATAGGTATGGTCATCATTACTATAAGTCACTTTTTTTTATATAAAATATCAGCTCTACTTATTAAAAACACAATTGAAGAAGTTTATAACAAATACAAAAAATCAATTGCATGGTTTTTTATGCCAAAGTATGTATCAAACCGTAATTTTTAATGTTTAGTTGTTTGTTTGAAACGGGAGTGTTCATAATTTGATGAGATAATCTTAAAAAGTGTCCGGTTTTTGGGTGCTTTTTAACTTTTTTGGCAAGAGTTAATTACCTATTTTAAAACACTGACAAAAATCGATTTATGGGTAAAATAACAAAAACCATAAAAAATACAACTACTATTTAAACTCAATGTAAAAAGAAAACTCATTTTTATTTACATTGAGCCTAAAAAACATATGAAGTTTTGAAAGAACAATAACTAAAAGCCCTAATTTCTAGATTTCTAAACGGGTAAATTTAAGGCATTGCATCACATTTAAAAACATGATGGAAAAGTCGCATTTTCTGATTTTTTATGACAAAAACATACTAATTCCTCCCTAATTCAATGTCAAAATTTATTAATTATTCTTAAGTGAGATTTATTATAACATAATTTTATTTTAGACCAAGCATTTTTTTTCTTTTTTTGCAAAAGTCTGAATTTAAAATAATAAAAATTAAGACTTTAGGTCAAAAACCATGGATTTAGCAGTACTTTTGCCTATTTATATTCATTAAAAAGTGAATTTTTACCTTCAAACTAGCAAAGTCAGGTATTTGCTTAGACTTTAACAAAAGAAGTTATAAATTTTGACAAAAGCAAATTAATAAATTTAGCATTGAAAAATTATTTGTATATTTTAGCCTAAAGTTAATTTAAAATAAAAACCGCGAAGTAATCGCGGCTTTTTTACAAAAATATTCTAAAATTTAGAGACCAATTTTATTGTTTTTTGACTGGTAATGATTGACCAACTAGCATTGGGAGTTGATCAATGTTTTGTAAAGGAACTTTAAATTCGAATTCTTTTTTATCTGACTCGTGAAGAATAACAACGATAATATCGGTATTTTTTATGTCTGATTGAGTTAAATAATCAAGATCGACACTAGCAACTTTATCTCCAACACTAATATCTTGGCCAGCTTCAACAAAAACCTCAATACCTTTACCTTGAAGTTCGACAGTATCAATTCCGATGTGAATTAAAACTTGGGTTTTATTATCTTTAGAAGCAAATCCAATTGCGTGTTTTGTAGCAAAAACCATTTTAATTTGACCATCAATTGGTGAAAAAATGTCTTTTTTACCGGTGTTTCCAACACGAATTGCAAAACCTTTTCCTAATTTTTCTTCAGAAAATACGCCGTCTTTTACTTGCGCTAATTCAATTAATTCACCTATTGCTGGAGAATAAATTTCTTCTGGCAAGTGGCAAGTTTTGTTTTCACATTTAGTCATTTCAACTTTTTCTGGCTTAGGTTGAGTTGGTTTGTTTTTCAAAATTGCGTCAATTTCGTCTTGAGACAGTGCTTTAATTAAATCACGTTGGGAATTAATTTTTGCATTCATTTGCTCAGCGATTGGTCCTAAAATTGCCTGAACATGGTGTTGTCCTTCAACTTTTATAGCAACAACGCCGGCAGCTTTTAATTTTTGTTCGTCAACAAGTGATAAGTCTTTAATGTCATAACGAAGACGTGATGCACAGTTATTAAAATTGGTAATATTATCAATTCCACCATATCCATCAACGATTGCAAGAGCTTGTGGGTCAATTGATGAGGCAGATCTTGAACTATCTTTACGTGCTAAATAATCAGATTTTGTATATAATTTGGTGTTTGTTCCTCTTCCTGGAGTTTCAAGGTTTTTCCATTTGATAACAAATAGGAAAACAAAGTAGTAAATTGGTGCATAAGCAAGTCCTACTACTAAAACTCACCAGAAATTAGTACCTTTTTGGACAGGAACGGCTCCATAAATTAAAAGGTCAAGAACTCCACCTGAGAAGGCCATTGGAATGTGAACTCCAGCTAAATTCGCAAACATGAAGGAAAGGGCCATCATAAATGCGTGGAATCCTCAGAAAAGTAGTGGAGATAAGAATAGGAATGTAAATTCAATCGGTTCAGTAACACCAGTTACAAATGAAGTTGCTGCTGCTGGAATAACAGTTCCTGCGGCAACTTTACGATTTTCTTTTGGCGCTGCCATAATCATGGCCGCTGCAGCTGCTGGAAGACCGAACATCATTCCTGAGAATTTACCGTCAGCAAATCTACCAACTTTGAAACCATGGTTTTCTAAAAAGGTAAATAATGGGATTGAAAATTCTTTCTCATCAACAGTGTAATCGATTGTGTTAGGAGCTCCTAATAAAGTAAGTGAAGCTGTTGAGTCACCAACATATTTATCTCCATTTTCACGGATGGCAATTAAAATATTTTTAAGTGAATCACCAGGAATTGTTTGTGCTTTAGCAATTACCTCAAAACCACCGCTGTCACCCGCCTTTGAAACAACTTCAATTCCTTGACCAAGAGCTCAGTTGGTGATAGTTGCACCCGCATCTCCTCCGGCTGATGAAAATCAAAGTGGCGCGTAGAAAACATGGTGTAGACCAAAAGGAATTAGAGATCTTTCGATGTAACCAAAAATAAATGACTCAAATCCATAAGGAACTTTTGCAAGTGAGGCACCAAAGAGGTTAAGTACAATTCCTATTCATGGTCAGAAAATTAGGAAAACAAAAGCTAAAAGCGCCATTACTGGAATTGTGATTAATGCAACAAATCTTTTACCTCCAAAAAATGAGATCATTTGTGGTAATTGAATTGTATGAAAGCGATTATATAGATATTGAACAACAAGTCCAACAGCTATTCCGCCAAAAACTGATGTTTGAAGCGCCCTAATTCCGAGAGCGCTACCAACAAGGTTTTTTAATCCGGCTGGATCACGTCCTGCACCAGAGAATAAAATAGTAACCCCGTTTTCAACATCAGTAATAAAGACTGATTGAATGCTTGAGAAAACAAGATATCCAATTACTGTTGCAAAAACAGCCACACCGGCATCATCAGTAAAGGCAATAACAAAGGCAATTGCAAATAAAAGCGGCAAACCGCCAAAAATAGGGTCACCTAGGGCTTGGATAAAGTCCCCAAATTGTTTAAGTGACGCGGATGAGGCATTACTTGCAATCGCAGCACCAACTCCTAAGAACAGACCAGCAATGGACATAACTGAGATTGGTAGCATAAAAGCGCCAGATATTTTGGACAAAATTTTACGCATTTTCCCAGCACCAGAGTTGTTGGTGCTCTTTCTTGTTTTTTCACTGAAAATTGATTTAAGTGAAATGGACATTTTTCTCCTTTCTTTTTTTGTATATATAAAATAATTAATTTGATAAATTGGTAAGGCAAAAAATCAAATTAATTACCATAATTTTACATTATTTTATAGTTTTTGCTAGAAAATAATTGAAAAATATATTTTTTTTCAATTATGGGTAAGATTTGACAAAACCTGGCAAAAAAATAAAATAAACCGACGTTTTGTCGGTTTATTTTATGCACGGTTTTTGCTATTTATGCAAGTTTTTGCTGAATTATTCAAGAATTAATTTTTCGGCGATAATTAATTCTTTGATTGCTTTTGCAGCTATAATTTCGTCTTCACCTGAAACTTCAATGGTAAAATTTGATCCCATTTTAATTCCAAGAGCCATTATGTTCATAATTGATTTGGCATTACCTGATTTTTCACCAGATATGATTTTAATTTGTGATTTGAATGTTGTTGCTAATTTTGCAACTTTTGAGGCAGGGCGGGCATGAAAACCAAGTTTATCTATTACTGTTCCTGAAATTATTTCCATTTTGTTCCTTTTTTAAGAAATTAAATCTTTTATAAATTATACATTATTTTGGAAAAATAATGTATAAAATGTTAATAAAAAAAGCGCATTCGCGCTTTTTTGAGAATTTGGACAACCTGATATGGAGCAAGTGAAGGGAATCGAACCCTCACAGTCAGCTTGGAAGGCTGAAGTTCTACCATTAAACTACACTTGCACTAGCAAAAAATAATTTTACCACAAAATTTTGAATTAGTAGAAAAAATATTTTTTTTTTTTTTTTATAAGTTATGACAAGCGCGACAACGCGCCTCGTATTCGGCACTATCGCCAATTAAGTTTTGTTTGTCTGATTTAACAAGACGGGCCGATGTTGTTGCAGCGCGCTTGCAAATTGTGCAAACTGCTTGTAATTTAGTGACATTTTCGGCAATTGCCATTAAATTTGGTAAAACACCAAAGGGTTTACGACGAAAATCCTGGTCAAGACCACTGACAATCACGCGAATTCCTTTGTTTGCAATTTTATCCAAAAAGGGGATAATATCTTCGGAAAAAAATTGAATCTCGTCAATTGCAATTGCCCCATATTTTTCTTTTGCAAATAGTTCTTTTATTTCTTGAGTTGTTTTAGCACTAAAAGTTGGAATTCTCAAACCTGAACGCGAAACAATTTCGCAATCAGAAAAACGGTTGTCAATTAAAGGTTTTATTACTAAAATCTTAATATTTGCATAAGTTAGAATTTTTATTCTTTTAATTAGTTCATCAGATTTTCCTGAAAACATTGGGCCGGTAATAACTTCAATAATACCTTCGAAAAATTTTTTGTACATAATAAAACCTTGAAATATTTTTTTCGTGAGTAGCTATTTTTTATTTTTTAATAAGGAGTTAGAATTATACTATAAATTTTTATTTATTTTAAAGATTTGTCATAAGGTATTCCGAGTGCTTTTGGCGCTAAATCTTTTCTGGAAGTAAGACCTAGAATTAAAATTGTAACTAAATATGGTGCTGCCTCAATAATTGCTAAAAAGTCACCAAAATTTCCGGCTAAGCTAATTGAAATTGTGTATAAAAATGAAAAAATTAAGCTATAAATTACAATTAAAATTATTTTTCAACGGCCCATTATTAAAATTGTTAGCGATAAAAATCCTAGCCCCTGAACATCGCCTGTAAAAGAAGATCCTAGATATTGGAAATAAAAAGCGCCTGCGGTTCCTGCAATTAAACCTGAAAGAAAAACTCCAAGTCATTTCATTCTATTGACATTAATTCCGGCTGCAGCAACGGCGTGTGGATTTTCACCAACAGCTGAAAATCTAAGTCCAAATTTTGTTTTGGAAAAAACAAACCAAGTTACAAAAATTAGTGCTGTTACAATTAGTAATTTTAGTGAAAAAATGTTTAAAAATGTTCTATGTGGACCAAAAGCAAGTTCATTTACTGGAGACTCAAAGCGACTACTATTTCCATAAATTTTAAGCAATGCAAATGCAATTGCTGGCGCCAAAATGTTAAGCGCCACACCTGAGATAATATGATTTCCTTTCAGTTTTATCGTTAAAAATCCATGTAATAGCGAAAATAATCCTGAAAAAAGCGCTGCAAGTGGGATTAGTATTAATTGCATCGCCATGTTTGAAACATCAAAAAGAATTGAAAAAAGACCATAAACTGTAGCCCCAATAATCATAACTCCGTTGATTGCAATGTTTACAACCCCCGCTTTTTCACTATAAAGTCCGGCTATCGATCCTGTTGTTATTATTGAGAAAAAAACAAAGAAAAGCGCTAAAATTGGAATAATTGTTTCTAAAGTCATTATTTTTCCTCCGTTTTTAAAGGTTTTTTAGCTTTTTGATCTGCTTTAAAATTTTCAATGATTTCAGATTTTAGACTACGAAACTGAAGGTGATGTTCAATAAGTTGCTGTCAAAAGGCGTTAAAATTATTTTTCGCATCAAAATAACCTAACTCATTTAGTTCGATATTTAATTTACGCCTTTTTTGGTTCATTTGCTCAAAAAAGGCTAATTTTTCCTCAACATTTTCCGACTTAAGTGCCGAATCTAGTCCAGATTTGTTTTTTAATTCGCTCTTTTTTTGCTTTCAAATTGCGACGTTGTCATAATTCTTAATTTTTAAGTATGCTCTTTTTAATAAGAAAAGTTTAATGTTTATTTTTTGAATTTTTATGTAAATTCAAAAAATATTTACTTTTTGGTCTAAAAATAAAGTTAAAAGTTCTGCCTTAATATTTTCAAATTTAGTAATTTCTGTTTGCAAATTCCTAATTTTTTCCTTTTTTTCAGCTTTTATGAACAATAAACTTAAATTACTGTAGGCAGAAGTTGGTGACTTTATGTTTGCATTTTTTGCATTTTTAGCACTGAAAAATCGGCCTGTTCTAGATAAGTATCAAACATTCATCGTTCATTTTAGAGGTTTAAAGTGAATGAAAATAACGGATATAGCAGATAAATACACTATAATTCCAATAATAATTTGTGTTGTTTGTTGATTTAAGGCGATTGAATGAGCCTCAAGTGCGTTTGTTCCAATTAGAAGAACTGAGTAAAAAAATGATATTGGAATTATTCCAAAAGGCGAGTTAAAGGCTAAAAGCGCTAATAAAATAGCATCAAAACCTTCTCGTGGCATTCCGGCCTGAATTGTAAAGGATCTTCTATAAAAAACATACCAGGCAAAACCGGCAATCCCGCCGACAATTCCTGAAAAAGTCATCACTGCAATAGTTGTTTTTTTATTATTAATTCCAGCATAATTTGCAGCATCTTTATTTTGACCAGTAATTTTTATTGAAAGGCCAATTGAGGTTTTTTGCAAAACAAACCAAATTAAAAATGCAAATAATAATGATAAAAATAGCATTATTATTGAAAAATTACGGGTTAAAAATATTGATGTTAAAAATGACAACTCATTTATACTTTGTGAAGTTAGTGTTGTAGTTTTAAATCCAATATCAAGACTTGTTGATGTAAGGAAAAATTTACCAATATAAAAAATTATTCAATTTAATAAAATTGTTGAAATAACTTCATTTATTTTCAAATAAGATTTAAGAATACCAACTAGCGCACCCAGAATTCCGCTTACTAAAATACCTAAAAGTGCGGCTATTAATAACCGAGCATAAATATTAATTGATGTTAAATTTAAAACAATCATCAAGGAAACTATCCCTGAGATCATCATTTGTGCCGGAAGACCGATATTAAATAACCCTGATTTAAAAGGAATTGCAATTGCAATACTAGCAAAAATGAAAATTGATGTAATTAATAGCAAATTTCTGATTTCATTTCAGGCAAAAGCGATCTTAAAAACAATAGTATAATAAACTTGAAGCGGATTATATCCAAATGATCAGATAAAAATAAAAGAGACTAAAATTCCAAAGAAAATTGCCCAAAAAGTAGACAAAATCTTTTCAGATAAGCTTTTAGAACTGTTTTTTTCTAATTTTTTAAAGAAAAAATTAGAAAAAATAGAAAAATTAATTTTTTTCTTAATCATGATTTAAACCTGCCATTAGTCTACCTATTTTATAACGGTCAATTTCATTTGCAAAATATTTTTTAGAAATTTGTCCTTTATTGATAACGCAAATTGTATCAGCTAGCGCTAAAACTTCATCAAGTTCGTATGAAATGAGTAAAATTGTTTTATTTTTGTTTTTTTCTTCAAGAATTTTTTGATGAACTAAATTTATCGCCCCTATATCAAGTCCGCGAGTTGGTTGAACTATTAAAAGTACTTGGTGATCAGTTAAAATTTCGCGTCCTAGAACAAATTTTTGCTGATTACCCCCGGATAAAAGTCGGGAATTTTTTTGGCCGGTTTTATCTCCTCTTACATCAAAAAGTTCAACAATTTTAGCGTATAATTCTTGAACTTTTTGAGTTTTTATATATTTTTTTGAAACATATTTTTCGTTTTTCATGTTTCTTATTATTGAATTATCTAAATTTGGCAAATCTAAAACTATTCCGTATTTATGGCGATCGCTAGGAACATAAGAGATTAAACCAAAACGAGAAGAAACGCTTGAATTTTCTAAGTTTATAGGTTCGTTGTTTTTGTTGTAAACAAAAATTTTACCTGTTGAATGAATTAGTCCTGAAATTGCAAGTTCGACTTCCAGTTGACCGTTGCCTTCAATACCTGCAATTGCAAAAATTTCGCCTTTGTGAATTTCAAAGTTTAAATTTTCGATTTTTTTATCAAAAGAAGCGCTAAGATTTTCAACTTTTAATCCAACTTGAGTGAAATCTTTTTTAAGTAAATTTTTTGAGCTAACAACTTTTTTACCAACCATTGCCGAAGTCATCTCGGAAATACTGATGTTTTCGAGACTATCAAAGTTGGCAACTACTTCTCCATGACGCAAAACGGTCGCAGAATTTGCAACTTGTTTAACTTCGGATAATTTATGTGATATAAAAATTATTGTTTTGCCGTTTTTAATAAAAAATCTTAAAATATCTAAAAAGGAATCAATTTCTTGTGGCGATAAAATTGCTGTTGGTTCGTCAAAAATTAAGATATCTGAATCTCGATATAAAATTTTGATAATTTCAATTTTCTGTTTTACAACCACAGAAGCATCGCCGGTTTTTTGGTCTAAATCAAATTCAATATTGTAAATTTGCTGTATTTTTTTTATTTTTTGACGGGCAGATTGTCGATTTACAACACCACGGTGGGTAAATTCCTGACCTAAAATAATGTTTTCAAAATTAGTATAAGCATCAACTAGTTTAAAATGTTGGTGAACCATTCCTATTCCCAAGTCGCTTGCACGATTAGGGTTGTCGATAAATGATTGCTTTCCGTTTACTTTTATTTGCCCCTCATCTGGTGTATAAATTCCAAAAAGTGTGGACATAAGTGTTGATTTTCCGGCACCATTTTCGCCAATTAGTGCATGGATTGTGTTTTTTTTAACTTTAAAGCTAATGTTTTTATTAGCAAAAAAGTTACCAAATTTTTTTGAAACACCGATAAACTCAATTACATTTTCTTCTCTTAGCATTTAACTAAATATTACCAAAAAAAATTAAAAAATCCAGACAAAATAGCCTGGATTTTTTCTTGACTTTAAAAAGGGCTGAAATTATGCGTTAATTTCAGAAACAAGCTTATTAATTCGAGCTTGTTGATCAGTGTCCATCTCTGGAATACCTAATGTCTTACGAACGTCGCTTGCATTTGCTGTTTTTTCGTCAAAATGTTTTTTTGCATCTTCGATTGCTTTATCGGCTAAAGTTTTATCTGAATCTGGTAGGGATGAATCGGCAATGTCGACAAATTTATCTTTATATCCAAGTTTTACAAATGCATTTTTTTGAGATTGAACAAATCCGCCTAAATATTTTGAACTTGATTTTTTAGTATATAGATCGGCAAGAACTGAAAAAAGTGAATATCCTAAATTTTTCAAAATTGATGTGAAAAATCTTCTTCGCGCATTAGTATAAACTAGTGACTGATCAGTATCAACCCCTATTAAAAAACGGTCATGATCTCCTGCGGCAATATCTGCAAAAATTCCTGTTAGTGGGCCGGCCACTGCTAGTAATGTTGAAGGAGAGCCATTTGCCGCTAAACCTTCAAGTGTGTTTTTACTTGTTGCATTGACAGCAAAATTTGTATCTAATTTGATTGTACTAGCGGTAATTTTAGTTTTTTTGGTAGGATTTGCGGCATTATATGCCTTAATTCCGGCCAAATATCCAGCAATAAAGTCAGTAACAGCGGCAAACGCTCCACCACCTACAGTTATTGCAGAACGTCTGGCTGCATTATTTGGATATTTAGCAGCTAAAAACGCTGCATTTGCATAACCAGCAAGATATCCTGCTTCTTCAGTTTTATAATTTAAACCAATGTATTGCCCTTGTGGAATTACATCATCTAAACCAGATAAGTCAATTCCGATAACAATTATTTTTTTACTAGTAAATGATTGTTTGTTTTCTGGAAGAGCAAGTCAAGTTTTTAGGGCTTCAGTGTGTTGAAATCCAGAAAGAACTCAAATATTTTTATTTGTGTTAATTAAGGAATTATATTTTTGTGATAAACTATCAGTACTACTATCAATTGGGGTAATTTCTGCACCTGTTATTGCAGCCATTTGTTGAATCGCTTCTCAACTTGATTGATTAAAAGATTTGTCAGTAACAGTTCCATCGGCTGTTACAATTGCAATATTCATTGCAAAATGTTTGGTAGGGTCTGCTTTTGCTGCACTTATTTCATCTCTACGGGATGAAACTAAATTAGAAATTTTGGAAACATCAGTAATGTTTTGTGTTTGGCCTGTACCAGGAGTTTCTTTTTTTGGGCCATCATTTGTGTGGCCATTGCCACAACTAGCAATAATTCCAATTACAGAAACTGGAAAAACTAGACCTAGTTTTAAAAACTTGTTTCACTTAGTTTTCATATTCTCCTCTAAAATTTTAATAATGTTTTTTTTGTTGTTTTGTTATTATAACATAAAAAAAAACATTTTTTTGCTATGTTAACAAAAAAATGTTTTTTGATTATTTTTGATATTTTTCTGGGAATTTTTCTTGCATTGTTTTAAGAAAATCTTCTTTTGAATAATGGTGAAAATCTTCATAAAGTTTAGTGCATGTTTCAAATTCTTCAATCGCCTCGTCAAGAGAGATAAATTTTGAGACTTTTGTAATTCCGGGACGTTTTCAATTTTTATAATTGCTGAAAAAATAATGAATTGAATCTAATCACTCCTGAGGTAGACCGTCCATTGAATTAATATGATCTAAACGATAGTCATCATGATGAACTGCAATTAATTTTGTGTCTATCTCGCCGTCATCTATCATTTCAAGGGCGCCTAAAATTCTAGCATTTAGTTGTGATCCGGGTAAAAATTTTTGGCTAGAATAAACTAAAACATCTAATGGATCACCGTCTCAATCTAGTGTCTCAGGAATGCTGCCATAGTTAGCTGGATAAACAAAATCACCACGAAGAATTCTATCAACAACTAATTTTTTAGTTTTGGGATCAATTTCATATTTGATATTTGACCCTTTCTCAATCTCAATATCAACTAAAATTACTTTTTTTTGCATAAAATCCTTAAAAAATATTTGAAAATAGAGCTAAATTATATATTTTAACGTCTGTTCAAAAGTCTTAATATTTGAATGACTAAACGAAGGAAAGAAATATATAAACCAAGTGCATTTGCGATTCCCAATCTTAAAAAAACACGTTTAATTTCTCTTTCACTATTGTAATGGGTCAAAATTACAGATGATTGATTTCTTATAATTCAAAACTCATATCCGATCATTCCTAATGTAACTGTAATAGCGACAAATGAGTATAAGATATCTACAAATGTGGAAAAAACAAAATAGGAAACAATTAAAAGAGTTAATTCAATAAAAATACCAATCATAATTAAAGGTAGTAATTTACCAAAATTAATAACTTGGAAGTAACCTAAAATTCCAATTAGAGCCATTATACCACCAGCGCCACCAACCGCTATCATTATATAGTTACCTTGCCCTAAGGCTATTTGAATAGTGAAAATCAGCGGAATAAGGAAAGAATTAGCCATTACAAAAACAAAAAAGAGCAAAACAAGAACGATTGTTGGCGGGTTATCGGCTAATGCTCATTTATTTATATAATATCACAGGCCAAAATTTACTGCAATAAGTAAAAGAAAAAATATTAAAAGTCCAGCAAACCTTGATGTAATACCGGCAACCATTCTTAAATAAATAGCAAATAATGAGTCTATTGATAAAATTGCAAACGTAATTAAACCAACAAGTAAAATTGCAATACCTAATCACATAATGGAAAAAGACAACAATTTATTTGTTAATTTTTTTGTAGCTTCATCGGCTCGGCTATAAGCACGATAATCTTTGCGGTCAAAAAAAATATTATTGTGCATTTTTCACTCCTTTTTCTAAAATTTTATTAGATTTAACAAGCCAATAGTTTAGGCCTGCTTTTGTTCTAATAATATTATACTCTTTTTTTAAAATTTTGCAAATTTCTTGTAAACTTAATTCAGGATTTTTTTGACGAATCTCGAAAAAAATTAATTCTTGGTCGCTAAATTTCGATGTTAAATTGTTTTTTTGAATTAATTTTCATTTTTTAATAAAGTTTGTCGATGATTCACTTATTTTTTTGGCATTTTTTATGTCAAAATTTGTGATTCGGTTAGCATTAAGATAATGATCACGTTCAATCCTCAAAATTTCTAGTTTTGAAGCTTGCTCAAGTGCACCGATAGCCATTAAAAAATAAATTATTTCGTTAACTTTTTTTAAGTAAATTTTTAAGCGGTTCTGGTAAAAAATTTGCTTAAAAGTGAATTCTAATTGATTTTGACGCAAAATATTTAAAACTTTTTCACATTTTGATTTATCCAAAAATGAAATTTCAAGGTGGTAAGATTTTGACCCTAGCGGTGAAATCGAACCTCCTCCTATAAAGAGTCCAGCAAAAAAATATTGGATATTCTCAGGTGTTTTATCAATTTTAATTAATTTTTTCTCAATACAGATCCAATTTTTGTTTTTTCTAGTTTCTGAAAAATTTAATTGAAATTTTCTAAAAATTTCAATTAATCGAGAATTAATTTCATTTTTGTTAATTCTTAGTATAAAATAGCTTAGGTCATCATCTAGCGATGATGAAAAAATTAAACCTTTAACTAAGGAATTAAATTTTGGTCGAGTTAGTCGATTTGCTAAAATTTCAAGTTTTGCTTGTTGACTGAAAGTCATAATTTAACTCTTTTTTGCCTATTTTTAGGCGTTTTTTCGGTTATTTTAACTGCTTTTTGTTATTTTTACTGTTTTATTATTTATTTAAGAAAATAAAAAAACAGTAACTCCCTATTTTCCTATTTCTAGTATCGTCGGCGTAAAAAGGCTTAACTACTGAGTTCGGAATGGGTTCAGGTGATCCCTTTTGCTATTGTTACTGTTATGTTTATAATTATATCACAAAAAAATTTTTTTGCAAAATATTTTTTTTTTTTTTTTTTTTACAGGCAGGAAAACTAACTAGTTAGTTCCTTAATAAATGCATTTGTAAGCACTTGAGAGATTGACTCTTGGTCTGCAAGATCCACAGAATCATAAATTGCTAGACCTCGAACAGTTACTGTAGATTCATTTGTTAGTGTAGAATTGGATTCACTTGCTGGTGCAGGTGCTGCGCTTGGACCTAAATAACTTCAATCAAGATGGTGGTTATATACGTTAGAGAATGAATCTTCTAAATTTAAATTAGATACAATTTTTTGAGACAATGGATTACGAGATGAACTTAAAGTAAATGTGTAATTAGCATCTTTTTTAGAGATAGTTAAAAATAATAAATCATCTTCTTTAAGCAAGTCGAAATTAGCACTTTGATTAGTTAAATTGATATTTTTTTGAGAAAAAACATCAAAATCTAACGGTGCTGTGGTGCTTTTTTCAAGTTTAGATTGTTTATCTTTAATTTCAATATCTTTAATTTCGAAAAGTCCGGCCGCGTTACCTTGAACACCAGAAATCAGACCAACTACTGGGTATGCTGTTTCACCTGAAGCGGCATTAGAACCATTTTGGTCTAGGCCAATTACTAAAGTTTCTTTATTATTGAAATCAACTTTTGAAATAAATAAGCCCTTGCGTCCTTTAGATGAAAGTAAATAAGTTTTTTTGTTTTTAGTAATGTTTTTTAGACTAAAAGCCAACATTACCACACCATTTTTAAGCGGAGGTTGATTATCTTTTCCTAAAATTACAGGTTTGTTTAGTATAATTCCATCTTGTGGGTTGGCGGTGTTTTGAATAGGAGGTGTGGTTACAGTGGTTGTAGTTCCGTTAGTTTGAGTTGTTTCCGCAACCGGCATTGAAACTGAAGTTGACATTGAAACTTCTTCCTCTTGAGCCTCTTCTGCTTCTTCGTTCATTTTACTATTTAGTTCAATTTCAATATCAGTTCGATTTAATGATGAGATTTTTGAAACAGTTCCATTTTCAGTTTTTTGATTTTTTCTAAAGTCAAAAAGAACTAGCGGATTATATTTAACTAAATTATCATAAGACTGATTATCTTCAAGATTTTGAATTGAAAAAATTAATTTTGCTGGATTTGATGTAGTTTCTCCAGTTGTTTTTTGATTAAAACTCATAACTACATCAATTTGGCTGCTAGAATTTTTAACAACTTCATAAGAAATGTCAGAATTTTCTAATTCTGGATAGTTAGATTTTTGTAAAAATGACCAAAGTTTTATACCTAAACCATCTGTAGTTTCGGTTTTTTCAGGTGTTTTAGGTTTTTCAACTGTTTGAGTTTGGGTTGTTGTTTTTTGAGGTAAATCTTGAAAAGCAGATGCTTGTACAGGAGTTGCGGCTGCGGCAGGAGTTGCGGCAGGAGTGGATGTGGCAGGAGCGGCAGCGCCTGTTGATGCACCAGTTGTTGTTTCGGAATTAGTTTCTGATGAAGTTGAAGCTGGATCTGAAGTTGAAGGTTGAGAAGGAGTTTGGGTTGAAGTTTGATCTGAATTTGGGGTTTGAGGTGTGGTTGAAGCTGGATCTTCTGTTGGTTTTTCTGCTTTTTCTTCAGATTTTTTCTCAGCTTGAGGAAACATTGCTGAATATTTTTGTTTATATTCATCTAATTTAGCAGTATCCTCTGGTTGGTATCCGTGATCTAAAAAATAAAGTTTTCTAGCTACTTCATCAAATGTTTTTTGTTGTTTAGCGTCTTCAACAACTTCTGAAACTAGAGATTTAACGTATTCTAAAGTTAGTTTTGGACCGTTAGGATTTTCTTTGAATTCAAAAGTTCTAGCTAGAGGATTAAAGTTTTGAACTTTTGGATCTTGAAAATCAATCTTATCTAAATTTGAAAAGTCAATTTGTGAATTTCGTTGTAAAGCAGAATTTAGAAGTTTTCGCTGATTATCATCATAATCAAGTTGAACTTCAAAATTAGATTTTGAAGAATCAAGATCAACTAAAACAAATTTAGAATTACTTCCTTTTCCTAATGTGGCAAGTGAAGATTCAAGAACTCGCGGATAATTTGACTTAACAAATTCACTTTCAAGGTAAGGAGCTTCAATATTTAGTTGTTTTTTTATACTAAAATCAACCTCAAAAGAAACTTTATTTTCTTTTAAAAGTTTGTCTTTTTGCTCTTGGGATAAATTTTGTGCTAAACCAATTGAATTAATTTCAACAAGATAGCCTTCAAGTCCAGGAATTTGGATTGTATTTAATTTTCAATCAAAAAAAGAATTAAAATCCTGAGGGTTAATTTGAACTTTTTCGGTTGTAGCTTGTGAATTTTGGCCTGAGTCTTGGAAAAGTTGGGTTGAAACTTGATTATGTCGTCCATTTTGTTGAGAGTTTTGCGTAATTCTACTCAAGACTTTGGCGAGATGAACGGGGTTATTGTCGGTTTTGTAAATACTTTGGGCCAAACTTAGATTATCTTTAACAAGCGCAAGTTGAACAAAAGGTTTTAATTGAATTACATCACTAAATTGTGAAAGAATTTGTTGCTCGAAATTTTTGGCATCAACACTTAATTTTTTAATTCCTAAAATTGGAAAATCAAATTCTTTGACAACTTTTCCGGTTGGGTCGATTAACTCAAAAGAAATTGAAAGAGTTCCGGCTTTATCGTCATGATTTTTGAAAACCAAGTTTTCAACATTCATTAAGCTATCAACTCTTTTGGTTTCTGAATCAGCAATCATAACCATTTTTTCTTGTTTAGCTTTTTGGTTTTCAACTGTTTTTGGGGACAAAACATAACCTTTTTCCAAAATTGTTGGTAAACCTAAAGTGTTAACCAAATTATAAGTTAATCCATTTTGAAATAAAGCATCAGAAAATGCCTGAGATTTTGAGCGTGATATTTTATAAGAGGCTTGAAAATCATTATCAAGTTTAAAAGCAACTTCAGAGGCTGTCAAATTAGAACTTTTTGCTGTAGAAAGTTCTAATTTTGATTTTTCAAGATCAATTTGGAATCCAACTAAATCACCATCAGCTTTATCGCTTTGCGCAAAACCTTTAAGATCAGTTTGCTTTGAATAAGTAAGTTTGAATTGATCTGAATGAGCATAAACTACAACATTTTTTACTTCACTACCAGAAGCAGTTGCTTTTTCAATATCTAAAACTACCCGAAAATTGTGTTTAGTAATTGGACTAAAGTCATATGCTTTTAAAAAATTAAAAGCATATGAAGGATTATTAGCTAAAGCAAGAGCTGTTTTTGCTGATAAATTTTTATATTGATCATGTAATTTTAGATTATTAAGAGCATTAATGAAATCTTCTTCGCTAAAAGTTGACTGAGTTTTTAGATCCACAACCTGATTTTTATCAACGTTTCCAAAAATTTGTGAACTATATGAGCGCTCAAAAATAGTTAGACCAATCGGAACTGCAACAATTGTTGTAAGAATTGCTGTAATCGAAAAACCAGTTGAAATTATTGTTTTTGCATTTTTTATTTTGTTTGTTTTATTAAGCATCTTTTTCTACTTTCTAAAAAATTATGTTGTTGAACTTGTTTGTTGAGTAGCGGTTTCAGTTGTTGTGGTTGTTTCTGAAGTGCTTGAATCAGTTGTTCCTGGAGTGGTTGGTTTTGCTGTTTCTGGAAGTTTTTGAATTCTGATTTGGAAATTAAGTTGAGATTTTTCACTATTTTGGGTTGTGTTTTGGCTAGATTCGGTTTCACTTTGAGCTTTTTTGGTAACTTCAAGGAGAACTATTTTTGTTGTATTAGGATGAAAAACATCTTTTGTTTCTGATTTAACACTAAGGGCTAAAGTTGGATCATATTTTTTAATAATTTCTTGAATTTCTTTGAATTCTTTTGTTTCTTCAAAAGCTTTTTTTGAAGCTTGATCACCACTTTGGGTAGTAGCTATTTTGTCAAATTCAGTTTTTTCATATTGAAGCAATGAAAAAGAAGGTGGGATACTTAAAACTGCTTTATTTAGGGTTTTTATTTCTTCAGATTGATGTTGATCTGTTTTAGAAACCAAAATTTTTAAAGCTGTTTTAGGACTTTGATATTCTTCAGTCTTAGTTTGTTTATTGAAAATTTTGTAATAATAAGTAAGATTGTACCCTTCAGATCCGCTTGGAATATCGGTTTCTGATGTTGAATAATTTGCTGCTCCAGTTTGTTTTTCAAAAACTATTTGATAATCTAAATCTGAGCCAACTTTTGCTCAAGCTCTAAAATTATTAAGTTCTTTAGCCTTAACATAAAATGCAAGTAATAAATCTTTTAAATTTGTCAGTTTTTCTGTTTTTGTTGAATAAAATTCTTTTACTAATTCTTCAACAGATTTGGCGGATTGTTGA
The DNA here is from genome assembly GCF_024758565.1 of Mesomycoplasma ovipneumoniae. NCBI lineage: Bacteria > Bacillati > Mycoplasmatota > Mycoplasmoidales > Metamycoplasmataceae > Mesomycoplasma > Mesomycoplasma ovipneumoniae. Next base: position 526,965 of record NZ_CP079199.1, on the reverse strand, counting down.
GTTTCACCAGTGGTGGCGGTTGAAACTGGTGTTAAGATTCCGTTTCCTGAACTTGAAGTGTTACTACTTTCATTAATTTTCTTAGTCTTTTCGCGAATTTCTTTGTAGATATCTTCGGGTTGACCTGTTCCTGTTGAGTTGGTTCCTGAAGAACTTTGTTGGGTTTTTGCCGTACTTATTTTGTTAAGTTTTTCAAAAATTTTGTCATCATCATGGACATTTTTAAATTGATCAGCGATAGTTTTTGGTAAAAATAAGTTAGAAAATCAACCTCTTGTGTCAAAAGTTTTAACATGACCATTAAAATCTAGACCCATAATGTCAGATTCAGACTTAAATTTTATATCATATGCGGTTTTAAAAATGCTGCCTTCTTTAATGTCTGTTATATTTATTTTTTCATTAGGATCGATTAAGTTTGCTGATTTTGCAATTTCAAAAAGATATTCTAAAATTTCAGTTGGCTCCATACTTAATAAATAAGCATAAAAAGCAGCAACATCATGCTCGTTTGTGAAAAATTTGTTAGATTTTAGAGATTTAATTTTAAACTGTGAGCCAGTTTGATCATCAGATTGAAAATCAAGAAAATCATGTAATTTAGGGAATTTTTGATTTCCTGTTCATGATTTTAGCATTGATTCATGCGGATTAAAATCATATCCATACTGGAATTTATTTGATAAAATTTGCTTTAATTCTTCAGATTTTTGACTATCATCTCCAATTAATTTTTCTAACTCAGTCTTGGAAATAAATGAAGTTGAGGTTACAATCTTTTCTTCATGAATTTTAGGCTGAGCTGATGAAGCAGCAGAAACTTGAACTTGTTGCATTTGAGGAGAATTATCTGGTAAAGAATTAATAAAATAAAATTCTTGACGATTTTTATCAAGTTGATGAGTTGCGCCAGTTGTTTCAGTTTTTTGTTTGAAATATTTTATTTCAAAAGTTTCTTGTTTTGATTTTAATAGTTTAGGGTTGTTGTCGCCAAAAAAACTTGAATAAAGGTTAATATTTACCGGAATTTCAAGAGTATTTGAGGTTGCTTTTGCACGATTAATATCAAGATAAAAATCAACTCCTGATACTTTTTTTTGTGAAAAATATGGAGAAAGTTCACCAAAATCAAGAGAAATCGGTTTTATTAAAAGATTATCATTGATTGCTTTTACAACAGAATTAGATCGAGCTTGATTTGATTTATAAAGATCTTTATTTATTTTTTCTAAAAATTCTATCGAAGTACTTGAATTAACGGCAAGTTTGTTAACAAATTGTTCTAAACTTTGTGATTTTGTTTCAGGAGAAGAAGGTTGTTCTGGTGATTCGGTTTGGGTTTGGGCACCTTCAGTTCCTTGTTCTTCGTTTTGTTGTTGTCCTTCTGTTTGTCCTTGCGGTTGTTCTTGGAATAATTGGACTGAATTTACTTGCTGAAGTTGAGGTAATGACTCAGAAGTTGATGAGGAAGCTAAATTAACTACAACAGTTGAAGTGCTTGGGGTTGTAATTTCCCCTGGAGCAATTTTAAAATCAAGAAAATTTAGTTTTCTGATTGAAATTTTAGATAAAATATCATCTAAATCAGCAAAATAAGTTGCTTGTTTTATTTGTTTTTCACCAGATTCAGTGGTTTTTCCTCCATTATTTGCATCTTGACTTGGGTTAGAATTTGAACTAACTTGTGGAACTAAATCAATTTTTTCAAGTAGTTGAGCGTCTTCGATATTAAAATTTTTAAGTTCAAATTTTGCATCATCAGTCAATTCAGCTTTAACTAAAAAACTTGGAACTGAATTTGAATCAACTGAAATAAAATTATTTGTTCCAGGGTGTTTTTCTAAACTAAAATTGTAAATTGTTCCTTGTTTAAAAGGGAAAGAATTATTTTGATCAAAATTTAACTCGTTAATTATTTTATGAAAATCAGGGAAATATTGAGCTATTCTTTCAACTGCCTCAAGTTGAGTTCCAGCTTTATTGATATCAGCGGCAAAATCCTCAACACGAGTTAAGGATGCGATTTTTTGATTAGTTAAATTTGGACTTGAAAAACTAGAACTAAAATCTGTTCTTCTTAAATTTTGGATGTTTTCTTTGAAACTTTTAGTAATTTTTTCTAAATTGGAATTAAATTCGGCAAGAGCAAATTGTGAACGTTGTGCAAATGAAACTTTTTTAGAAATAATTGTTGAAAATGCGGTGCGATTGTTATCGATTTGGTGTTTTGCACGAAAGCGAAGTTCAAAACTTTGGTCATTATCGTTTGGAATTAAGTCAATAAATTCTAAAAATGGTTTATTTGGTGCAAAAGTTGGCTCAAATTTGCGTAATTGGGAGTTAACTTGTGTGTAAAAAGATATAAATTTATTTAAATCAGTGCCAGCTAATAATTTTCCACTATTGTCAAAAAGTTGTGCTTTTATTTGACTATATGTGGTAGAATCATCAAAGACATCAGTTTTAAAGGCAACATTATGGATTCGGGAAACTAAATTTTCTAACTCAGCTCGCGGATTTTCTCCTGTATAACGAATTCGAGTTACAAGTCCAACCGTTGTTGCAAAAATAGCAACACCACCAACGGCGGTCAATGCTAATATTAATGAATTTTTGTTTTTTTCGGGCATCCTTTCTCCTTTTTTATTTTTGTGTATAGATACATAATTATATCATAAATCGCTATTTTTTTATGTTTATATATAATTTTAGACAAAAAAATTCATTTAAAAATGATTTTATTTTTAAAGATTTTTTATCCATTCAGTCAAAATTAGATTTACTTTTTTAGGATCGGCATTTCCTTTTGTTTTTTTGATTAATTTGCCTATCAGAATTTTAAATAATTTTTCTTTATTATTTTTATTTTGCTCAATTTGTCTAATTTCCTCACTAGCAAGTTCGGTCAAAAGACTTTTAATTTCATCATCAGATAATTTTTTTTCAAAAATTGTTTTTATAATGGTCTCAAGATCTAAGTTAGGTTTGTTATTTTTTATTTCAATTATTTGACGGAATTCACTGTTAGTTATTTGATTATCTAACAATTTTTTGACTGAATTTCCAAAAAAATCAGAGTCAATATAGAGCTGGTCAAAACCGTTTTTGTTAATAATTGGAACTATTTCAGCAAAAAATAATTTTACACTTTGGGTTCAGTTTTCTGGATTTGAATTTTTTAAAAAAGTTCAAAATTCAAAATTATTTAAAATTTGATTAATATAAAATGTAGAAACACCGTGTTTTTCGAGCTTTTTTTGGATTTCTAAAGGACTGAGTGGGACTTGGATAGAGTCAATAAATTCTTTTGTTAATTCGATATAAGGCAAATTTGGTTCGGGGAAATATTTATAATCTATGGCATTGGTTTTGGTTCGTAATGTTTGATTTTTTATCAGTTTATCGTTAAATTTTTTAGTAACTTGAGAAACTTTTTGGCCTTTTTCGTAAGTATTAATTTGCTCTTCAATTTCAAGTTGGGCGGCTTTTTGGATATTAGAAATTGAATTTATGTTTTTAATTTCAACTTTTGGATTAAAAAATGATTGATTTTTTTCACGAACTGAAATGTTTATATCAGCACGAAGTGAGCCATTTTCTAGTTTTGCATCAGAAATACCTAAAAATAAAGCTAATTTTCTAATTTCATCAACATATTGAGCAGCTTTTTCGGCCGAATCTAGCATCGGCTGAGTCACTATTTCAATTAAAGGAACCCCACAGCGATTATAGTCAAAAAATGTTTGATTTTCTTTATGAATTTGCTTTGCCGTGTCTTCTTCAAGGTGAATTCTTTCAATTAAAACACTAAAATCGCCAACATTTATTGAACCATTTTTTCCAATTGGATAAAATTGCTGGGTAATTTGAAAACCTTTTGGCAAATCAGGGTAAAAATAATTTTTCCGGTCAAAAGCTAATATTGATGGAATTTCCATTTTTAAGGATTTTGCTAAAATTATTGCTTTTTCGACAGCTTTTTTATTTATTTTTGGCAATGTTCCAAGATAACCTAAATCAAAAAGATTGAAAAATTTATTAGGTTGACCACTTGAGTTTGGCGAATTTGAGAACATTTTTGCCTTTGTATTAAGTTCTAAGTGAATTTCAACCCCAATAGTTACTAAATATTTATTATTCAACATTAATGTCACCTATTTTTTCTTCAATATAAAGTGAAAAACCTAATAAACTTGCATCAGAGTTAATTTTTGAGTCAATGGCTAGATTAAAAGGTAAATTTTTGTGTTTTCCTAATGGGATTGTTATCGAAGGGTTTCCGACTAAATTAGAAATTGCAAGTATAAAATTTGTAATTTTGTCACTTTTTTCACTGTTTTTTCCAAAAACATCAGGCGCAACTCCATAAAAAGCAGGGAAAAGCACAACATCAAATTGATTTAAAAGTGATTCATAATAATTTTTAATTAGGGTTCTTATTTTTTTTGCTTTAATGAAAAAATGTTCTTGATTTTTCTGCTCAAGGAAAAAAGATCCTCAAATAAGTCTTTTTTGGAGCATAAAGCCAAATCCGTCTGTCCTTGTTTTTAAGAAAATATCTTCTCATTTTAGATTTTTGTCTGTATTTCCAAAAGTTAAACCGTTTATTGCTGATAAATTCGAAGTAGCTTCTGAGTAAGAGATAATTTCATAAACTGGTAAAATTGTTTTAAGCAAATTTAAATCAGGCATCATGTTTTCAACTAAAACACCCTCAGATTGTAAAATATGCTCTAATTTATAGAGTTTTTCTTTAACATAAGGTTCAATTTCGTTATCAAAATTTCAGAATAAAACTTTTTTTGGCTTAGTTTTTTCAACTTTTTGAACTTGTACTTCAACAGAAGTTAAGTCGTTTTTATCTTGACCAAAAACTATTTGAGAAACCAAAATCGAATCACTAACATTATGAGTAAGTCAAGCGACTGTGTCAAGAGAAGTTGCATAAGCAAACAAACCATGACGAGAAACAGCCCCATATGAGGGTTTAAAACCGACTTTTCCGACAAAACTAGCCGGTCTTCTTATTGAATCACCAGTGTCTGAGCCGATTGCGAAATGGACAGAATCAATTGTTGCTGCACTTCCTGATGATGATCCACCAACTAGTTTAGTTTTGTCAAGCGGATTTAAAATTTTACCAAAAAAAGAAAAAAGACCTTTGCCACCTAGACCTAATTCGTCATTATAAACCTTAATTAATGGCTGGGCTCCTTGATCAATTAATTTTTGAAAAACTGTAGAATTATATCCAGGTCTAAAATTAATAAGCGAATTTGATGAACCATGCGAAACTCCTTCAACGGTGGCAAAATTTGATTTTATGCTAAAAAACATACCTGACAAAATTCCCTTTTTTTGATTTTTTTGTTCAAAAAAAGAAAAAACAGCATTATTTTCATCTTTTTTTAATTTTTCAGTTGCTTGGTTTATATTTAGTTCAAATTTAGTCATCAATCACCTTTTTGGTTATAATTTCATTTTGACTTGCGTGGACTGAATTTGTAAAAAGTTGAGATCTAAAATCAGAAAAATTTGGCTCGTCATCGAATAAAATTTCAATTCCTTTTGGAAAAGAGTTGATTTTTTCCAAACTAGGAACGTCTTTTGTATCAAAAGTATGCAAAAAATTAATGCGGTTTAGCATTTGGTCTTTTTCTTGTAAAACGGTTTCAATTACTTTTTCACTAGGAACAAAATACAACGATTTTGCAAGTTTGATTATTTTTTCTCTATCCATTTAGCCTCCAATTTTGTTATTTTAATTTATATTAAATGTAAAATTATACTAGAAATTAGGGTTTAATTTGAATTTTAGATAAAAATAACGAAAATCTATGGTTTTCATCATTCTGGTTTTGAGACAAATTTTTTTTCGTTTAAATAGGATAAAAATCCGTCTAAATTATTGAATTTTAAAGAAAATGAATGCAAAAATAAGCGACTTTTTTGCTCGCCATTGTATTTTTCATCACCAAAAATCGGAAAACCTAGGTGTGATAAAGTTGCTCGAATTTGATGTTTTTTGCCAGTATGTAAAATCGCAAAATTTCTGTTGTTTTTAGAAAAAAATGTCGTAGAAATAAGGGAACATCCTGCTTCATTTTTACAAACTTCCATTTTTTGATTAAGGTCATTTTTCCTTATAAAAAGATCGGTTTTTATAGGTTTTTTTAGCTTTATTTTTGATTCAAAGGTGTAAATTTTCTCAAAAAATTTCTGCTTTTTATTAAGTTCAACAACACTTTTATAATTAAGTCCGTATAAAATAATTCCAGAAGTTTTTTTATCAAGCCGACCCACATGTGAGGGCATAAAAACATCAGTTTTTTCTATTTTTAAATAATTTCAAACGACCAAATCAAGGTTACTATTACCGCCATGAACCTGTAAATCTTTAGGTTTTTCAACAATTAAAACATTTGAATCTTGATAGATTATTTTTAAATTTGTCTTTATTTTAGGCAACTTTTTTTGATTTTGAACTTCCTTTTTAGCGTTAAAAATCAAAACCCTATCACCTAAAGCCAGCAAATATTTTTGTGATTCAGCCTTATTATTGACCTTAATTTTTTTATTACGAAAAAGCTTTTGAATTTCGTTGTAATTGAAATTCAAAAGCAATTTTTTAACTAATTGAATAAGTTTTTGGCCTACTTGATTTTCAGATACGCTAAATTCTATCATCCAAATTATGCTTGATTTTCTGAACCAAATTCGACAATTTTAGCCTCGACAAGTTTTTGGATCGCTTTTGTTCCTGGGGCTAATAATTTTCGTGGATCAAAATTTTTGCCTTCTTTAATTTTTCCAGAAACAACAAAATCTGTTACAGCGGCCGCGTTTGCTTGTTGAAGTTCAGTATTTACATTAATTTTTGCAATTCCTAATTTGATTGCTTTTTGAATTTGATCTTTTGGAAGACCACTACCACCATGTAAAACCAGTGGAAGTTGAGTTTTTTCTGAAATTTGATCTAAAACATCAAAATCCAAAGATTTTCAACTAGATGGATAAACACCATGAATGTTACCAATTCCGGCAGCTAGGCAAGTAATTCCAGTTTTGGAAATCTCATATGCTTGATCAACATCAGCGATTTCGCCATTTCCGATAATTCCGTCTTCTTCGCCACCAATTTGGCCAACTTCAGCTTCAACTGTTGCATTTTTTGAATTTGCAAGTTCGACAATTTGTCTTGTTAGCTCTAAATTTTTTGAAAATTCTTCTCTTGAACCATCATACATAACTGAAGTAAATCCTGTCTCAAGAGCTTTTTTGCAAGTTTCAAAACTTCCATGATCCAAATGAAGGGCAACAGGAACACTTATTTCTAAAAATTCAATTAAATTTGTCACTAAATTATAAACAGTTTTTAGACCACCCATATATTTTAGTGCACCTTCTGAAGTCGCGATTATTAAAGGAGATTTTTTAGCTTGCGCGCCAAGAAGTGCGGCTTTTGTTCATTCAAGATTATTTATGTTAATATGTGGAATTGCGTATTTGTTTTTACGAGCTTTTTCCAACATTGCTTTTGTATTTTGTAGATTCATTTTACACCTTTAAAAAAATAAATTAAATTAAAATATCACTTCTAAGTGCTCAGTAATTATTGCCCAAAGCAACAAAACTACCATCAATTGTTAATAATTTATAGAGCTCGCCTCTTTTTAAAGTTAAAATTTTATCTGTAGATAAATTAGGTAATTGATTTTCTCATTTTGACATCAGGGCAATCTGAACTTCAAGAAAAATGTCGCTAAAATGGGCAGATTCTCGGTTTTTTAGAAAATTTATTGCTATTGAAATTATAGTTTTCATCTTTTAAATCCTTTCTTTTGCCTTTATTCCAAGTAATTTTAATCCATTTTTTAAAACAATTGAGACAGCTTTTGTTAAACATAAAAGATTATTTGTGTCTGAATTATTCAATATTTTTGTGTTAGAATAAAAAGAATTAAAGAGGTTAGCTAGTTCTAGTAAATATTTTGGTAGTAAATTAATTTTATAATTTTTTGCTATTTTTAAAACAATTTCCTCAAATTGGTTTAATTTTGAAATTAAATTAGTTTCATTTTCTAATTTAAATGTACTCAAATTTTCGACATTTAAATTAGATTTAGCCAGTAAATTAACCGCACGAGCATGGGCGTATTGGATTAAAAACAACGGATTCTGTGAATCTATGCTACTTGCTAAGTCTACATCAAATTCTACAAGCGAATTATACCCCCGTTCAGCAATAAAATAACGAATTGCATCAGCATTTGCAACTTGAAGAAGGTCTTTGATTGTAAAAGTTTGCCCTTTTCTTTTGGACATTTTAAATTCTTTGCCCTTTTTTACTAATTTTACAAGTTGATATAACAAAATTTGCAATTTATTTTCCTGATTAGCGATTTTTAGGGCTGCATTTACACGGTCAACATAGCCAATATGGTCTGCTCCTCAAATATTTATTAAAATGTCGGGCTTATATTCTGAATTAATTTTGTGCAAATGATAGGCAATATCGCTTGAAAAATAAGTATAATTTCCGCCGTTTTTTATTAAAACACGATCTTTTTGGTCGCCAAAATTTGATGTTTTTAGTCAAAGTGCGTTGTCTTTTTTATATGTAAAACCTATATTTTCAAGGGTTTTTTGAACATTTCCAGATAAAAATAAATCACTTTCGGATGTGAATTTATCAAATTTAATAGATAAATTTGATAAATCTTTTTTTATTTCACTAAGAAAAAAATCAATAGCTTTTTGGCGAAAAATGCTGTAAATTTCGGGGTTTTCAAGACTTGATGATTCAAATTTATTACCATATTCATCAAAAAAATTTTTGGCCATTAAAATAATTTCTTCACCAAGATAAGCTTCTTCTGGAAGAGGAATGTCTTTAAAAATTTGCTGATAACGGGCAAAAACTGAAGCAACTAGTTTGTCAATTTGAGACCCAAAATCGTTTACATAATACTCACGAAGAACAGAATTACCTGAAAATTCAAGAATATTTGACAAAATATCGCCAATAACAGCACTTCTGAGGTGACCGAGGTGTAAAAATCCTGTTGGGTTAGCAGAAACAAATTCGACATTTATTTTTTTTGACAAAAAACTTCGACCAAAATTTTCGTTTTGGTCGATTATTTTCTTAACAATTTTTGAATATTCTGTTTTGGAAACAAAAAAATTCAAAAATCCTGGTGAGGCTATCTCAATTTTTTCAAGACCTAATTCTTGCTGGCTTAATCAGTTTTTAATTTTTTCCGCAAGTTCTAAAGGCTTTAATTTGTTTTGTTTTGAAAAAATTAAAGCTACATTTGTGCTAAAGTCACCAAAATTTTTCGATTTTTCAACTATTATCTTAGTTTTCTCAAAAATTAAATTATTTTTGACAAAAAATTCAGATATTTGGTTACTAATTTTTTTGTTCATTTGTGTTTCCAACAACTACAAGCGCTGTTTTTACAACCCGATCATGAAGTTTGTATCCAATTGAGATTATGTTAGAAATTTTATCTTTTTCTCCGTCAGAAACTTCATAAACTTCATGGACTGAAGAATCAAAAACACCACCTACTTCAGGCACTATTTTTGTTATTCCAAAATTTTCCATAACATTTTCAATTTGACCAACGAGCATCTCAAATCCTTTTACATATGAAGAAGTTTCGGGATTTTCTGCGTTTAAACCATATGAAATTGCTTTTTTAAGATTTAAAAATGGTGAAATAAACTCTTCAAAAAAAGGTTGTAAACTATATTTTTTTATGTGATTTTGGTCGTTTTCAAATTTAGTTTGAAGTTCAGCTTTAATATCTTTAACTTTTTGAGCTGCTTTTTCCTCAAAAATTTTGACTTGAGATTTAAAGTCATCCTCAATTTTTTTTATTTTGTCTTTTAATTTTAAGGACTCAATTTCAAGACTAATGTTTTTTGTGGTTAATGATTGGATTTGATTTTCAAGGTCTTTTAATTTAGATTCCTTTTTTAAAAGACGACGTGATTTTTTGCTGTTTTTTTCATTATTTTCTGTTTCGTTTTCTGTTTTTTGGGCTGAATTTTCAAGGTTATTTTCGACTGATTCACTAGAAATTTTTTCAGATTCTTGTTTTTCATTGTTGTTTAGGTTAATTTTTTTATCTTCAGAATTCTCAAAAATCATATTATTCCTTTCTATTATTGTTTTTATTTGATAGAAAATCTTCTAAAAGTTTTATGCCCGTTCGCGCTGCAGAATAATTAATTTTTTTCGTTGATCCTATCATGCTAATTTCCTTGATTGCAAACGATTTTTCAAGTTTTTTTGAGATAAATGAGGTTTCAGGCGATTCTATACTGATTTTTAAGGTTTCATCTTCAGTGGCAGTTTTTTCGTCTAGCATTTCTCAAATCGACTTTTTTTCAATCAAATTAAGCAAATCAACAAGTCTGGTTCTAGAAATTTCGCTATCTAAGATTAACATATTTTTATTATAAACGTCTGATTTATTTTGGATCTGGAAGTTAAAAATTTTGTGTATAAAATGATGCAAAAGTTCATCACTATGTTTAATTTGTTTTTCTAATTCTTGTTTTAAAATTATTAATTTTGATGAAACTTCTGCTAATGGAGTATTTATAAGTCTTTGTTGAAATAGGCGAATTGCAATTTTGACATCTTGCAAAGAAATTGAAGGTGAAAATGTGATTTTTTTATTTTCAACACTGCCACTAGAGCTAACAACAACAACAATTCCTTCATTTTGTGATATTTGTGTCAAATTTATTGACATTAAACGGTCATTTTCGTTGCTTGTTGTGGTAATTATTGTGGTGCCAACAGATTCAGAAATCAATTTAAAGGCTTCAGAAATTGTATTTTCTATGCTGACACGTCGGCGAGCAAACAAGTCTTTTAGTTTATTCGCTAAAATTTCGTTTTCGTCGAATGACAAAAATTCAGCATAGTATTGAAACCCTCTTAATGTTGGAATTCTGCCGCTTGAAATGTGAGGTTTTTCCAAATAACCTTCTTTTTCAAGTTGATTCATTACCATTCTAAGGTGTGAAGAGGATTTTTTTATGCTGTAATTTTGTTTTAAAGCGTTCGAACCGATTGATTCCCCGGTTTTAATAAAATTTTCAACTATCTGCTTTAAATATTTTTCTTTTTTAGCATCTAACCTTGACATTCTTGTTAAATTATAACAAAAAAACTAAAAAATAATTAACTTTAGTAGTATGAAAATTTAAATTTTGTTTCTTAATTTTTTAAGGCTTCTTCAATTTTTTCAATTAGCAATTCTGCTGGAGCGTATTCAAATTTTTTAAAAATTGGCTTACCGTCTTTGAAAACGAAGTGAGTTGGCACAAAAAGAACTTCATATTCAGTGTCTTTTTTTCTAAATAATTGCGCTTCTTCTGCATTAACTTGAATTAATTTTACATCAGTTCTGTTTTTAAAGTACTCAGAAATTTCTTCATTAACAGGTTCTTGCATTTTGCAATCACCACACCAATCAACCGCAAATTCTAAGTAAACAACACCACTTTTAATTTCTTCTTGGGCGTCTTTTCATAGCATTTTTTTCATTTTTAGCTCCTTTTCTTCTGGATAAATGTTATGAATTATAACAGAAACATTGGGTTCTTTATCAAAAATACGGAAAATCTTTTTTTTGATATTTTTTTGAGTTTTTTGTTGTAATTCTTTTAATATTTTATCATTTGTTTTTTTAATATTCGAAAAATTATCAAAAATAATTTTTCGAATTATCTCATGATATGAATCACGATTTTCACGACTCAAGATACCATGATCAGTTATTTCAACTTTTGAAACAATCTTTTTTAAAACAGGATTGAACAAAAAGGAAACAATTATCAGTCCGTCTTGAGATAATGATTCGCGCTCTTTTAACACTTCAAAAGAAACATCGCCAATTCCATAGCCCGAAATATAAATTTCATCTTGACCTTTTGTTAGTTTTTTACGTGAAAATAAATTTCCGTCAATAAAATTAGCTATTCTTTTATTTTGCAAAATAATTGTGTTTTGCCTATTTATTTTATTATTAGCGGCAATATTTGATGCAACAACTAAATATCGATAAAGTCCTTGAATTGGAATAAAATATTTTGGCTTAAGAAGGTCAATCATATCTGAAATATCTTCTTTGTATGGGCGTGCTAGTCCAAAATCTGATTCAGAAATATCAACTATATTTGTTACAGATTTAGCAATTTGGTCTAAAACTTTAGCATAAAGTTGCTCCATCCCATTAATTGGAGGGGTTAACATAATTACATAATCTGACTTTTTTAGCTTAAAATAGGCATCGTCATTCTGAAGAACTCGATTAAATCGGTGACAAATTCTTTCGGGACTAGATGTTATTAAAACAACAGAATTTCTTTGCTTATTTGCAAATTTATAGTCAAAAAAAGTTGGCAAACTTTTAATTTTATTTGTTGTTAATTTGTCAAGCTTATAAATCATGTCATATAATTTGTCATATTTTTTTCCATAAGCTGTAATTTGTCTGTTGAATTTCAAGGCAAGGTCTATGATTTCCTGAATTGAGACCATTTCTTCATCATAAGCTGAAACGACAATTCGCGAATTTTTATCGGCTTGCAGGAAACTTTTTTCAAGAAAAGATCTAGCAAAAAGCTTGTTTATTGCTTTTCCAGGCACATTAGATTTACCTGAATCAGAGATAAACATTAAAACACCTTTTGGGTTTTGGCTAATTTTTTTGATTAAGTCAAAATTAGTTTCACCATAAACACCTAAATTTCCAACGACATAATTGGACATAAAAACAATTGAGCCATCCTCGGTTTGAAAGCAAAAACCAATTGAGCCAGGCATTGAACCTGCAACCGAAAAAGGAATTATAGTTATTTTTTCACTAATTTTTAGCTCAGATATTATTGGTTTTATCTCAAAAGTAGCATCTTCGATATTATATTTGCTCATTCGGTCAAGAATTAGCGCTTTAGTAAAAAAAGAGCTATAAATCGTTACGTTTTTTAGTTTCATAACTAGCCAGGGAATTCCCGAAAATGATTCATTTTTGGCATCAGTTATAAAAACACCTTTTATTTTTTCCTTGTTTTCTTCAATGTAGGTGTAATCTGGAATAATTGTGTCAACCCCAACTGAACTATCAAGTGGGATTTTAGCACCTGCGTTTATAACGAAAATATCGTCGTCAATTTCTAAAATATAGCAATTTTTTCCGTTTTCATCTTGGCCGCCTAGTGCAAAAAAACTAATTTTAGCCATAATTTCCTTTTAATTTTGATTTTTATTTTATTTATGTGAATTTTTCACATAAGTTTTATCTATATTTTTTTAACATTTTAATTTTTGTTTTTGCAAGGACACAAATCTAAAGATTTGCCAAAATCTTTAGATTTGATATTGATTTTTTAATCCTTTTGTGATTGCAAAAATAAATAAATCTAGATCAAACGGCTGTAAATCATCCATCCCTTCGCCCAAACCAACTAATTTTACACTAATATTAAGTTGATCTTTGATTGAAAAAACGATTCCGCCTTTACTTGTGCCGTCCATTTTTGTTAAAATTATACCAGAAATTGGAGTTGCTTTTGTAAATATTTCAGCCTGAGAGACTCCGTTTTGACCAGTTGTTGCATCAATTACCAAAAGTGACTCATGAGGTCCATCTGGTATTTTTTGAGAAATTATTTTGTTAATTTTTGCTAATTCTTGCATTAAATTGACGTTATTTTGTAGTCTTCCAGCCGTATCAATCAAGACCAAATCCATTTTTTCTTTTATTGCAAAATCCAGACCGCGAAAAACTACAGATCCTGGATCTTTTTCGTTAGTTACTGGTTTTACAATTGACGCGCCGACTCTTTTAGCTCATATTTCAAGTTGCTCGACAGCGGCCGCGCGGAAAGTATCTGCCGCAATAATTAAAACTTTTTTACCTTCAAGCACATATTTACGGGCTATTTTAGAAATTGAAGTTGTTTTTCCAGAACCATTAACACCAGAAATTAAAAAAACATTAATTCTATCGGTTTTTACGTTCAAATTTATGTTAACAATTGACCGGTTTGAATAAATTGTGTACATTTTATCCATAATAATTTCGGTAATTAATTCAGGATTATCAATGTTGTGAAAACGAACTTCATCTTTTAGCGCATTTATTATTGTGTTTACAAAATTTGGAGAAATATCTGACATTATTAGTATTTCTTCAAGTTCATCAAAAAAATCATCATCAATTTTGATGTGTTTTTTTTGAAGTTGAACAATTTGATTCAAAAAAGAAAGTCTAGATTTAGACAAACCAGCCACGTATTTATCTAAATTAGCGACTTTTTTTTCTTTTGAACCAAAAATTTTTTCTTTGATTTTTTTAAAAAAAGACATTTTGTGGTTCCTATAATTTTTAATAAATACATTATAAATTATAAGGGTTTTTAATTTTTTATTAAAAGGCAAAAAAATTAAAAATCGTTTTTTAGTACATCTATTTCACTGTCTTCAAGTATTGTTTCGTTAAGAATAATTTTGTTTGTTGGATTGGACAAGGCGGTTTTGTATGATTTTTGTTTGTATGACAAATTCATTAATTCGTTTGGACGCATTTTTTTCAACCGTTCAAAAACAAAGACAAAACAATCTCACCGTTTTTCTTGAGCCTCTATTTTTTGTTGCTCAGTGAAAGTTTCACCATAATCTTGACTAAAGTCTCTTAAAAAATCGTTTTTTAATATGTCCTTGAATTCGTCAATTATATCATTTCTGTGATAATCTAAAATATCCTCAAGATTATAGGAGGTATTTTTAGGTGTCTGAAGGCTAAAAAACTGAGTTTTTAAAACTGTTCATGAAACAGGACCATATTTGTATGACTCAAAATCATCACAAAAAAACGGTTCATTATAAAGTCTATAAAATTTTCAATGCGTAAATCATAGTATTTTTTGAACTCAAGTTCGATAAAGCTCGGTTTCCCCGGTCTCAACGTGATAAAGCGCAAATAGATAATTTAAAAATTTTTTAATATCAATTCCATTCATAACAACCTCCATGGTATGTTTGTGAATATTAATTTTTTTATGATTTTTAGTTAAAAAAAGGAAAAATTTAGTATTTTGGTCGACATTTTTCCTTTTTAAGTTAAAGAATTAGCTTTTCATTCTTCGTATTCTGCTTGGCAATCGTGAACTAATAAATCTAATTTTTCAAGGTTTTCAAGAATGGTTCCTGAAGCATTAAGGTGACCGCCTCCACCTCATTTTAGGGCAATTTTTTGAACATTTGGACCTGCTGATCGAAATTCAACCCGCCATGAATTTTGAGTTTCTTGAACTAAACAGAGTCAAATTTTGTATTCATCGATGTTCGCTAATAAATTTGGTCTAACTGAATTTTGTGAATTTTTTTGTAGTTTTTGTTGTTCTTCAATGGATAAAGTGTAATAAATTACATTTTTGTAAGTTTTTTTATTAGCAAAAATGTAACTATCAAATTCAAGATCAGATAATCTTTTGGCATTTAATTTTTCATGAATTTTTGAAAAATTAAATCCAGTTTCAAATAAAACCGCTGTTAAAAAGTGAGTTCGTGCTGATGTATTTTTATATAAAAAGCGCCCTGAATCTGTGTAAATTCCAAGATAAATGAGTTCGGCTGATCTTTTTGATATTTTTCAGTTTAATTCATGCGCTAAATCTGCAATTTGTTCACAAGCAGCAATGTAAGTCGGATCAACTCAGCGATAACTTTCACCCAAATCATCGTCATTTGGGTGATGATCAATTCTCAAAATTGATTTGAATCGAATTTGCTCAAATAAATAAGCAAATTCGATTCGATTTTTAAAGTTTGCATCAACAATTATGGCTAAAGATTTTTCCAAAATTTCTTTTTCCGGAACTAAATCTTCTTTTAAATATAAAAATGAGAATGATTTCTTAAAATCTCCGATTGCAAAGACTTGCTTATTTGGAAAGTTTTCTAAAATAAGCGATTTCAAACCGTTTTGAGCACCAAGGCAGTCTCCATCAGGTCTAATGTGGTGAAAAATAACGATTGAGTCGTGTTTTTCGATAAGGTTTTTAATTTCTGTTGCTATTTTTTTATCCATTACGTGTAAAACCTTCGGCTAATTTTTCTAGTTTTTCTAGTATTTCACTAATATTTTGATTAATTTTTTCATTATTATCTAAATTAATTCCAGCAGCAAAAGGGTGACCGCCTCCGCCATATTCGACCGCTATTTTATTAATAACTGGGCCATTTGAACGAATTCTAACTCTGATTTGGTTTTCATATTCAATCAAAAACAGCCAAATCAAGGCATCACCTATATTTGACAAAAGATTAACAGCCGAAACTTGGCTTGAGGACAAGTTAAATTTTTCCTGTTCATTTTTTGAAACATAATGTCATAAAACTTTGCCTTTTTTGTTGTAATTTCCTAAAACATGCGCTTGAAAAGCGACTTCATTTTCAGTTCTCTGAGACAAAAGGCGATTTAATTCGCTGAAATTAAAATTGGTTTTCATTAAAAAAGCGACAATTTCAAAGGTTCTTGCTGTTGTCGAAGGAAAAGCAAAACGACCTGAATCTGTTAAAATCCCTAAATAAACAAAAAGGGCAATTTCCTCGTCAATTTGTCATTTTTCTTCTTTTAAAATAAAGCCAATCATTTCAGAAGCGGCAGAAAAAGTTGGATCGATTCAAGTTTGATCGTAAATTTCTTCCTCTTTTTCAGGGTGGTGGTCAATTTTAACTCTTGTTTCAAATTTAGAATTCAAGAAAAAGTCAAATTCTTGAATTCTATTAATATCGGCAGTATCGACTGTAATTGCAAGTGAATTTTGAAAAAATTCACTTGCAATTAAATCCATATTATCAAAGTGAAAATTTAAAAAATCAAATTCTTTATTGTTATCTCCAATTAAAAAAACATTTTTTTGGGGAAAATTTTTTTTAATTGCTTTTGCAAAACCTTGTTGGGCTCCGAGACAATCTCCATCAGGTCTAATGTGGTGAAAAACAAAAATGTTATCGTGTTTTTCGATGTTTTTTATGATTTCTAAGTGTGGTTTTGAGTTCATTTTTTCCTTTTTTTAGTCATCGTGGTGGTACTTTCGATTATATTTTATAGAAAGTCCGCGATAAATTTGTTCTAGAAGTACAAGTTTGAAAATTTTATGGGGGAAAGTTATTTTACCAAATGATAAAAACCTAATATTTGGCACTTTTTCAAGAATCAACTGTTCATCAACGCCCCTTGAACCGCCGATTATGAGGCAAATATTTGCTGAGTTTAATAGTTGTGAAAATTCTGGGCTAGAAATGGTTTGACCACGCTCTGTAAAAAGAAAACAACTGTAATTTTTAGGTATTTTTTCTAGAATTAGCTTTGTTTCAATGGTTTTCTTTAAACTTATGTTTTCATTTTGACTTTCACTAAGATTAATTAAATCAACCTGGTATTTAAATTCTTTAATTTTATTGATTTCTTTTTGATATAAAACTGAAAAATCTCTAGAATTACTTCCGAAGCCAATTATTAAAATTCTCATTATGTTTTTGCTTCTTTTTGCATTTTTAAAAGATTAAGATGAAATAAAAGCATTTGAATATCTGCTGGATTTACGCCGCTAATTCTACTTGCTTGGCCAATAGTTTTTGGTCTAACTTTTGAAAATTTATCGAGCGCTTCAGTTGATAAATTAGCCACTTTTTGGTAATTTATATCTGTTGGAATGAGTAAATTTTCAAGCCTAATCATTTTTTCGGCCTCAGAATTTTGCTTTTGAATGTAACCTTTTAAACGAGAAATGACCATTAATTCATAACCGTATTCAAAATCGGGCAAAATATCTTTAAAATCAACATCAGGTCGAGAAATTAATTTTAACTTTGAAATTCCAGTTTTTATACCGTATTTTTTTGCCAAAGGGTGTTTTGGCGACAAAAAATCTTTCGAAAGTTTTTCTATTTTTTTATCAATTTTTTTGTATTTTTCTTTAACTTTTAGGTAATAGTCTCTTGAAATCATGCCAGAAACAAAAGCATATTTTAACATTCTGATATCAGCATTATCATTTCGAAGAATAAGTCTATATTCTGCTCTTGAGGTTAGCATTCGATAAGGTTCTTTTGTCCCTTTTGTTACTAAATCATCAATTAAAACGCCAATATATCCGTCATTTCGCAAAATTTCAATTGGTTTTTTCTTTAAAATAAATTGTCCAGCATTAATTCCAGCAATCAAACCTTGGGCTGCAGCCTCTTCATATCCGCTAGTTCCGTTAATCTGACCAGCCATAAAAAGCCCTTTTATTTTTTTAGTTTCTAAACTTTTTTTCAATTCAAGCGGATTAATTGCATCATATTCAATTGCATAGCCATATTTTGCGATTTTTGCATTTTCTAGACCAGGGATTGTTTTAATTATTTGGTCTTGGACTTCTTCGGGCATTGAGGTCGAAAGGCCATTTATGTACATTATGTCTTGTTTTTTTGTTTCTGGTTCAAAAAATATTTGGTGTCTAGGTTTGTCTGAAAAACGGACAATTTTATCTTCAATCGAAGGGCAATAACGAGGTCCAACTCCCGAAATTAAGCCTGAATACATTGATGATTTGTCCAAATTTTCATTTATTATTTGGTGTGTTTTTGAGTTAGTATAAGTCAGATAACAGGAAATTTGTTTTTTTAGTCTGTGTTTTGACTGAAATGAAAAATTTATATTATAAAGTGGTAAAACTTCACGTTCAACTTTGGAAAAATCAATGGTGGAAGTAAGAATTCTTGGAGGGGTTCCTGTTTTAAGTCGCTGTAATTCAAAACCAAGTTTTTTTAAGTTATTTGAGAGCAAATTTGAGGTTTCTTGACCATCAGGACCACTTGAGATAGACGAAGAACCGCGAAGAACTTTTGAATCCATGTAGGTTCCGGTGGTTATAATTACACTTTTTGCAAAAAAAACAGCCCGTTTTTTTGTTTTTAGTCCAAAAATACGGTTTTTTTCAACCAAAAGTTCGGTTACTAAATCTTCAAAAATAGTCAAATTATCTTGTTGTTTTAGATCTTTTAGGATAATTTTAGAATATTTTTCTTTGTCAATTTGCGCCCGCATGGCCAAAACAGCAGGTCCTTTTGACTCATTTAAATATTTAATTTGAATCATAGCAGCATCAGAAAATTTAGCCTGCACACCACCAAGAGCGTCAATTTCTCGAGTTATTATTCCTTTAGCGGGTCCACCGATTGCTGGATTACACGGCATTGATGCTAATTTTTTTTTATCAATTGTTATGAGCGCCACTTTAAAACCTTTTTTTAAAAGCGCATAAACTGACTCAATTCCGGCGTGACCGCCACCAACTACAATTGCATCAAACTCTGAACCACTTTTATTTTTTTCTTTTGACATTTTAGACTTTCTAAATTCAATTAATTAAAAAATTATACTATATTTTAGCTGTTTTTATTGATTTTTTAAAATAGAAAATCGTCTTTTATACAAGAATTAGACCAATAAGTTGGCTAGTTTCTGGGCGCTCAGGTGATTTTATGAGCATTTTTGTCTTTTTTTCATTTATATAAATTTCAATGATGTTGTCAAAAACAGAAATTGCGTCTTTCAGATAACGATAATTGACATTTATTTCGACAAATTCGGGATCATACTCGCCAGAATTAGCAAAATTTGGGTTCATTTTAAAGTCAATAACATTTTTTGTTGAGACATTAGATTGCCCGGAATCTTGTCGTGAAATAAAACCTTTTAATTCAGTTTTTGACATTGTAAGATTAATTACATTATCTTTGCCGGGCGAAATTATCGTAGTTTTATCAATTAGATCGATAATTTCACGCTTTTTTATAGAAAAGAAATACAAAATTTCATCTTTTTTTGGCAAAATATTTGAAATATCTTTGTAATCTATTGTCAAAATTCTCGATTGAATAGTCAAATTATCGTAAATGTAGCTAATTTTTGTTGGTTCAATATTTAATTCAATGTCTGAATCGAGCTCTGGAGGTATAAAATCCTTCAAGTTTTTAGCATTAACAGAAATATTTATTCTACTTTGGTTAAAAATTTCAACTTTTTCTGAGGCAAATCTAGTTGTATCTGTTGCTGAAAAAAATAAATAACCTGAATCAGAACTAAGATTTATAGCTGATAAAACTGGTTGAGAAGGATTGTTTGTCGTTGCAAAAGCTGTGTTTTTTACAGCTTTTTTGAAGTTTTTTGCATTTACAATTAATTTTATCCCTTTTTGGTCAAAGTCAATTTCTGGGAAAAAACTAGCATTAATAAGACTTTTTGTAAATGAAGCTTCTTCTCAGGAAACAATTAATTCGTTGCCTTTTAATTCAAAATTAATTTCTGAATCACATTTTTTTATAACATCACGTAAAAAAAATCCATCAATTAAACAAAAACCGACATCAATTATTTCAATTAAATTTTCTTTTTCAATAAAAACTTTATAAGAAAGTTCGCTATTTGTCGATATTATAAACAAACCACCTCTTGTTAATTTCATAAAAAAAGAGCTTAGTGGAGAATTATTATGACTAAGAATTGCTACTTGCATTCTTTCGATTTGTTTTTCAATTATGTTCTTTTTAATTCTAAATTTCATTTTTACTCCCTTATAAAATAAATAATTAATTTAGTTAAGTTAAGTTTTGTTTAGTTAGGTTATATTTAGTTTAATAATAATTATAATAAGTTTGTTTAAAAGTCTAAAAAAACTAAAAATCTTTAATTTATGGTGTTTTTTTACAAAAAACAGTGTTAATTTTTATTATTTTCTATGTTTAAAACTTCAATTTAAATGTTTATATATTTGGTTTAAGGCTAACTCTAATTCGTTATTATTGCTTTGTTTTAAATTATCAATTTTTCTAAGTGTAAAAATTATTGTCGAGTGCTTTCTGTTATTGAAAAATGACCCAACCTCATTGTGAGTCAAGTCGAGAATATTCTTAATTAATCAAATGGCGATATCACGCGCGTGGACTATATTTTTATCTCTTTTTTCACTTTTTATATCGCTAACGGGAATTCCATAATATTTAGAAACGCTCTGAATTATTAAATCAGGCGTGATTATTTGTTCAGTTTCATGTTTTTCTACAAAAATTTCGAGCATTTTTTGCTTGTCAAAATAAATTTCACTTTGAAATTTAATTCTATTTGTCTGAATGTAGAAAACAATTGACTTTAGTGCGCCCTCAAGTTCTCTGATTGAGTTTCGAAAGTGTTTTGAAAGAAATTCGAGCGCTTCAGTTGTCCAAATGTGTTTATCCAAATTTTGCTCGCGCAATTTATGTGTAAAAATCCGCAAAAAGTCCTCTTTTTTTGGCTTATTTAATTTTATATGCAAACCTGAACCAAACCTTGTGATAAATCTTTCTTCAAAACCACCCAATAAAGAGGGTGATTTATCCGATGTTATAATTACAGTTTTATCATTTTCAATAAATTTGTTCAAAATTTCAAGAGCAACTATTGAAGTTTGGTGTTTATGTCCCAAACCTTGAATGTCATCAAATAAAAAAACGTCAACTTGAGTCAGTCACTCTAAAAAATCACTGATTTTATTGCTTTCACCGTTTTGCATTCAGCCGGTTATGCAACTTATAAACTTATAATCATTAATGTAGAAAACTTTTTTACCTTTTTCAGCCAGCAAATTTCCGATGGCGTTAATAAAGTGAGTTTTCCCTATTCCTGAGGGTCCTGAAATAAAAATCGGCGAAAAATTGAGCTTCGTATCGCTTATAATCGAATCGTAAATGCTAAAAATCTGAAAATTATAATTAGACCTTATAAAGTTTTTAAAGGTAAATTTATTCAAAAAGTTGTTTATTTTAAAGCTGCAATACTTGTTTTTTATAGTAAAATCATGCACTTGTTTAGGTTTTGCTATATAATTATTTTCATTATTAAAAGTTAAAATCTTAGAAATTTCAAGGTTAGAAATTGCTTTTTCTACAATATCAATTCATCGAGAAATAACTTCTTGTTTTGCGATTTGATCTGTAAAATCAACGATAATTTCGGTTTCTGTCTCGTTTACCACAAAAATTGTTTGAAAAAAATTGTTGTAAACCATTTTATCATTTAATAGGTTTTCAATTTGTTGCCGAAGTTCTTGGGTTCTGATTTTTATATTACTATTTGCATTCATTTTTTTTGATTTTTCCTTCTTTTGTGGTAAAATTTAGAAACGTTTATTTTATATTTATATAAGAATATAAAAAGTGTTAAAATTTAACTGTACAATTTTGGGCGCAAGTCAACAAAATAACTATGTTTTTTTAAATTTTAGCAATATTTTTAAAAAAACAAATAAAACAAAAGGAGATATCATGAAAAGAACATACCAACCAAATAAACTAAAACATATAAAAACTCATGGGTTCCGCGCACGTATGTCAACTACTGACGGTAGAAAAATTTTAGCAGCTCGAAGATTAAAGGGTCGTAAAAGATTAACTGTATCAGATAAATAGTTTTTAGGATAATTTTGCAAAAAATTCCGACTATTAAAAAAAATTGAGAATTCCAAGCAATAATTGAATCTAAAAAGCAAATAGTTACAAATTCTCTTATTCTTTATTATTCAAAATTTGCTTTTTTCGAAATTGGTATTTCGATTCCGAAAAAATTTGCTAATGCAGTTAAACGAAATTATTATAAAAGGCAAATCAAAAATATTCTTCACAACCTTCAAAAAGATTGACCCTCTGCACCAAAATTTCGAGTAATTTTAATAACAAGAAAATCATTTTTAACACTTAATTTTAAAGAAAAAGAGAACGAAATTATTAAAATATTCAAAGAATTCCAAAAAAATGAAAAATAAACAAACACGACCAAAGGCTTTTGATTACTTCCAGAACCAAAACGGATCAAAAAAAAATAGCTTCAAAAACTTCAAATCTATTTTCAAATTTTTGAAAATCTTTTTTTACACTATTATTTTCGGAATTTCTCTAACCGGTTGTATTCAATCATTGGTTGTAAAAACTTCGCATAATGTTGGTGAAGCGCTTGAGTTTTATAATTCTAAAGAAGAAATAACCCCAAATTATACAATTTTTAAAAAATCAGAAAATGAAAATGCGCCTGGTATTGAATTAGCAACGAAAAACAATAACTTTTTGATTTCCGCTGATTCAAAAAAAGTAAATCAAGAAAGCGTTTTAAACCTGTTAAGACAACAAATTGGAGATAAAAATTCAGATTTTGGTGAGTTTAATTCACTTCTTTTGTTCCAAAATAATGAAAATGAATTTGAATATTTAAAAGGCGACAAAACTAATGAATTTATTTTTTTCAGTTCTGCGCAAAAATCATATGAGCAAAAAACTGTTTGAACTGAAATAAATATTCCATCTCCAAAATATTTTAGCCAAAAATCTGATAAAAATTATTTTGAAAGTCTGTCAAACGCCAAAAGTTTGCCTATTAATAATTTTAATTTTCAAAATAGCACCAATGAAACAGCTAACATAAGTGAAAAAATTGATCAGTTTTTCTTTAAAATAGACGACAAACTCCCTCCGGTTAATCGGAGTTATGCAACTTTTAGCCGTGATATTCTTCAAGTTCTTTATAACAAATTAATTTCATTACCAGAATTTTCAGATAATAAACTGCAAAATGCAATTCAAGAATATGAATCAAAGGCAGGAAAAGAAATTTCTCCTGAAACTGAAAAAATTATTTCTGGATACGCCGAATCTATAAAAAAAATTATTTTTCCTATTAATTTTTCCCGAATTGATATACAAAACAAAACTTACAACTGGAATAATAACGATGAAAATTTTGCAAGAAAAATCGCTTTCCAAAATGAAATTCCATCATTCCCGATTGTTAGTTGACTTGAATCATGGAAATTAGGACCTTTTTATTCGATGTTTGTTTACCCGATTTCTAAAATAATTACTTGAGTAACCTCGTCCCAATCATTATCCGCTTGGTCTGGTTGAATAACAATTTTGGCGATTTTAACGATCGTTGTAATAACAAAGCTCATCTCCTTTTCTTTCAGATTTAAAACAATTTTTGGTCAAAATAAGCAAAATGAGTTACAACTAAAAAAAGCTAAAATTGATGCAAAATACGAAAATTACAAAAAAAATAAAGTCATGCAACAACGTCATCGACAAGAAGTTGCCGACCTATATAAGAAAAACAATTTTTCACCTTTTGCACCTTTTTCCCAAATTTTAGTAACTATGCCTATTTTTATAGCTGTTTGGCGAGCGCTCCAGGGAATCCCAAGTTTTAAAGTTACTTATTTTTTAGGACTTGAATTAGCAGCAACTTCTTATCAAAAACTTTTTGATGGACAATGAATTTATCTTCCAATAATAATTATTACGGTTTTAGTTCAAGCATTGCAGCAAATAATTCCAAAAATTTTAAATAAAAATAAAACAAAAAGAATAATTAACGCTCAAGAAAATGAGACATATAAAAAACAAGTAAAAACACAAAGAATAATGTCAATAATTTTTGTGTTTTTTGGAATAATTTTTCAAGCTTCACTTCAAATTTATTGAATTATTGGTGGTATTTGAGAAATTATGCAAGCACTTGGCGTCCATTATTTTCAAAAATCCAAAGTTTATCGTGAAAAAGTTCAACCCTGAATGCGTAGGAAAAAATGGATTTAATAATTTAAATAAAGGTTTGCAAAAATTCACTAAAATAGTATTGAATGTTTAAAAAGTTTAAAAATCTACGGAGATACTAAATGAATAACAAAATTTCACCCTGCATTTGAACACTTATTTCAAATACCCACCTTCGAAAAGCTGAAAGTTTAGAAATATTAATTAAAGCGCTTTATTTAAATAAAGAAGAAATAAACCAAAATTTTAAAAGTAAATGACTAAAAATTTATAAAAATAAAAACTGAAAACCAGTTGGGGACTTGAGCGAACACATAAGATTAGCCTCTCAACTAGGGATAGCAAAAACGAATATTTTAACTAACGGACAACAAAAACTTAATATTTTAGCAAAATTAATAAACAACGGAACAATAAAAGTGCGCGAATATATAAGCATTGTTTTGTTTAATTTAGTTACTTATATTAATGAAGAGTATCGCCACTTGTTTAAAATGACGCTAGAATTGCTCAAAGAGAAAAAAAATCACCCTGTTTCAGTTGATGAAATTTTTGATAATTTTAATTTCGGCGAGTCCTCTTGTCCTGAATTTGATGAAAAACATCAGCGTTATAACTTAACGCAAAAAGACCATATTTTTTATATTCTAACTTCTGGGATTTTTTTTGAAGTTTTGTCTTTTCGCGAAAAAAACCAACAATACAGCACAAAATTTTTTAAAATAAAACTTTTTGATTATTGATATTTAAGAATTGACGAACTAATAAGTAAATGCAACACGCAATTAGAATCGCATAATTTTGAAAAAGCGAGTCTTATAAGACAAGACCCAGAAAAATGATCTAATTATTTAACTTCAAACTCTCAAGCAAATTATGACTATATCATAAGTGTTCTGAAAAATAAAACACAAGAAATACCTCCGGTTTTAGATAAAAATGAAACTCCGAACAAAATCCCAAGCGAAACTTTAACCGAAACTCCGGTCGAAAAAAAAGACGCTCAGGACGACTTGGAACCCCAAAACCAAGTTTTAGATCAAACTCAAGAACCAGAGACAATAACTGAATTAAGCAAGTGTGAAGTTAAAAACACGGAAGACACAATCAAACCCACTGAAAAAAAGAGTGATTTAGGCGAATTTTCCCAATTTTATACTCCTGCATTTGACAGCCAAACCTGCTGCGAAAACAATCCTGAAAATTTATCAACAAATCAAAATTATCCTATGAATTTAGGCGTAATTTTAGATTCTCAAATAACATATTGGTCTGAAAACACCGAAAAAAATTTGCAAAATTCACCTGAGGAATATTTGTGTAAAACAAAAAAATCTTTACCTCGCGTTTTACATTCTCATGAAACTCTCTCTTGTCCTTGTGAAAATTCACAAACTGTCAATGCAAAATCATTAAATTCAAAGTCAACTAAAACTGAAGATATCGAAACAACAAAAAAAGAAACTCAACAACTAGAAAAAAACTCCGTAGAATCAGAAAAAATTTGCTATTTACCGAAAGAATCGCAAACCCAAATTAATAATGTAAAACTTCCAGCTTCAACATTTCTAAAATCCAGAGAGTATTATTATAATTATTTTATCAACAACGTATATAAAATAATCGACTTTTCAATTAAAAATTTACTAAATCAACCCAAATTCAAACAAAATTTTTTCAACTTATTAGATAGAAGAAAAATTAATGACGAAATCACAATAAGCCAAAAACAAACAAAAATTATATCCGGTAAGAATATATTTTTAATTTCCCCATCACAAAACCAGATTTATTATGAAATTAAAAATAATATTTTTAATCACCATTTGGACAAAAATAACTATGAAATAGCTACTTTTTCTGATAGTTACACTATCCAAGATTTTGTTGGTTATAGTGATTTTAGTGTTGATGAAAAAAATGATGCTAATTTTATTCCTGGCCCATTTTCACGAATTTTGAGAACCTCTTTTTGAAATCCAGATAAAAAATATTTCCTAATTCTTGAAAACATGGATAAAAAAGCTGCAATTGATTTAGTTTCACAACTAAAACCGCTTTTTTATCGCGATGGAAAAGCTAACAGCTTTTTTTCAATTTCATTCCCAGAAGTTTCATCATATGTTTTTTCAAATGAAGAGCAAAAAATTTATATTCCCGCAAACCTTACAATTATTGCAACTGCAGTTGTTGATCTTGAAAATCAAGAATTTGACTTTCCGATTGATTTACTAGAAAATTGAGATTTTAAACATTTGCCTAACAAAAAGCAAACAAACATTTTGCCTAAAAAACAAATTTGTGACACTGGTTTAAATTGAGATGATTTTTTAAGGGTTTTAGAGAACCAACTTGCTAATAAAAATCAGGACTACGTTTTACAACTTCCTTTTGAAATAGATCGAAATATCTTAGAAAATCCTGATCTTTTTGTTAACAAAGTCCTATTTTTCTTATGAAGTTTTACTTTTAAAAATAAAAGAGAACTAATTTTTAACTATGACTCATATTTAACTTTGGCGAATAAATTCATTAATCCCAAAGGACCTGAGCGCCTAAAAATCTTTAAAGCTAATTTTTTTGAGTCGTAAATATTTATTAATTTTAGAAGGATTTATTTAAATTTAACTGTGAATTTTAACAAAAAAGTAAAAAAAATTTTTCGACATTTTCTATTTAGTGGTTTTTGAATACCACAAACTTTTTTTATCATAGCCTCATGTGGACAAGTTGATAAAACCGAAGATCCGTTTATAAATCCAACAGGTCTAGGTGTTCAAAATGCTATAAATTTGAAAAAATTCATTAATTCAGAGAATTTAATTGAAATTCCTGCCGAAAAACAGCAACAAATATACGAGCAAAATGATTCACAATTTTACCTACTTAATCTAAAAGATGCTCCAAAAATCTCAAAATCAGAAAAAATAAATCCCGAATATACATCAAGATTTAGCCCAAATTCGCAAATAACATACTTAAATTTAATAAATCGCTACTATAATTCTAAGCAACTTCAGGAAACTAAGCGCAAATTGAATCAAAGCCCTGACTCAATTTATGTCCCAACTGTAGCCGAAAATTCAAAGGATTTTTGGTTTATTTACGTAATCCCAACTTCAGTTGGTTTTACAGAATTTGAACAAAATGGCCAAAAAATCAACATAACCGAAACCGCCGCAAAAATTCCTCGAACTTTAACCCCGTTTTCTTCTGTTGAGTTAAAATTATTAAAAAAAGATCTTATTTCAAACGATAATAAAAATTATTTGCAAATAAATGTTAACCAAATGCTTAATTCTTTTGCCTATAAAAGCAAAGATCCTAGTGCTTCCCAAAGCAAAGAAAAAAATTTATTTGGATTTCTTGAATCAGAAACATTCCCTAATTACAAGCTTTTTTTAAAAAATATTGATTTTGAAAAAAATGAAATCACGTTCACGTTAGATGAAAAACAAAACAACTTAAAACACGAAATAACACAGACAAACCGCCTAAATTCAAATATTTCAGTGATTAATTTGGAATATAAGTCTGATAAATATGAAAAAAATACTAATCCCGAAGCGTTTTTTTCTAAAACTGAAGATCCAAAAGACCAATTATCAGATTATCCGTTTGTTAGATTTTTCACCCAAACTTTTGTCGTACCTTTTGAAGGCAACACAGTTAACTTTGACAACAATTTTTCTATAATAATCGAAAAAAAATAAACTTATTTTTTTTCGTAAAACTCTAATTTTTCTTTAAATTTCTTAAGTTTTTCACGTTCGAGTTCAACTTTTTCTTTGGGCGCTTTTTCAACAAATTTTTGATTTGAAAGTAAGGTTTCTGCCCTTAAAATTTCGCTTTTTAAGAATTGAATTTCTTTTTTATAGTTTTCTTCTTGCGCTTTTTTTATCTCATCAGCAATTTTAAGCGAAATTTTAAAGTTTTTTGTTTTAATAATAAACTCATTGTTTGGAACTCATTTTCCAAAAACAAATTTACTAATAATCTCAATTTCTTCTTTTTGGAACTCTGCATCAATAACACAAAATTCCAACATAATTTTTTTTGAAATCTGTAAATTTTCGCGATAAAATCTTAAACTATCAATAATTTCAAGGATATTTTCGACCTTTTGATTGTCATTGAATTGCCTAACTCTAGGCATTTTTTGTTCTAAAATTTCCTCATCAAAAATTTTTTCCATCAAAAAATCAGTCAAAAAAGGCATAAATGGGTGCAAAATTATCAAAACGCTTTTTAATAGTTTTCTAGCATAAAAACCGTTTTGTCTAGTTTTAATCAACTCTATATAACGAGAAGAAAAATCCCCAAAGATAAAATTATTAATTTCGGTTCCAATAACGCTAAAATTATATTTTTTAATATTTTTTACAATTTGTTTTTTAAAATCATAAATTTTACCTTCCATTCAAAAGTCGATAAAATCTGGTTTTCGATAAGTATTATCTAAACTTTTGATATATTTGGCAATATTTCAAAGTTTATTACTTAAATTTCAAGCTGAATTTAATTTTTCAAGACTAAATCGGATATCTTTTCCCGGGCTAGAATTAAAAAGAAGCATTTGTCTTAAAGAATCTGACCCGTATTTTTCAATTATTTCCATAGGATCAATCCCGTTTCCGAGCGATTTTGACATTTTTCGTCCTTCTTCATCGCGAATAAGACCGTGAAGTAGGACTTTTTCAAAAGGTTTTTTATCCATAACAAAAAGAGAGGAAAAATACATTCTAGCAACTCAAAAAAACAGGATATCTCACCCTGTAACGAGTAAACTTGTCGGAAAATAGGACTTAATTAATTCAAAATTATTAGGTCATCCTAAAAAAGAAAATGCGCTAATTCCTGAAGAAAATCAAGTATCAAGAACATCAGGATCTTGAGTTCATCCTTGGCCAGGTGATGTTATTTGAACCTTAAATTCGTCATTTTTATACCAAACAGGGATTCTGTGACCTCATCAAAGTTGGCGCGAAATAGTTCAGTCGTGGATTTTATCGAATCATTTTCTTAAATTTTTCTCAAATCCGCGCGGGTAAAATACAACTTTATCTTTTGAATTTAGATGCAAAATTAAAGACTGAGCTAATTCATCCATTTTTACAAATCACTGTGGTTTTTTAAGAATTTCGACAATTTCACCACTTCTTTGTGAAAAGCCGACATTTGAAACAACATCTTCGACCTTAATTAAAAGACCTTCATTTTCAAGTTTTTTTGCAATTAAATTTCTGGCCTCAAATCTGTTTATTCCTTCAAATTCAAGGGTATTTTTATTTAAATTTCCATAATCATCAATGCAATCTTCGGCAGACAAGTCGTTTTTTTCTAAAATTTCAAAGTCTAAAATTGAATGAGCCGAAACCTTCATAACCCCTGAGCCAAAATCTTGACTAACATTAGAATCGCCAATTATTTTTATTATTTTTTTAGTTAAAGGATGAATAACTTCTTTGCCAATAAAGTTTGAATATCTTTTATCTTTTGGATTTACGGCTAAGACAACATCGGATGAAATAGTTTCAATTCTTGTTGTTGCCACGGTTAAAAATTCGCTTGAGTCTTTCAAAAAGTATTTTAAATAATACATTTTTTGATTTACAGGTTTGTTGATCACTTCAATATTTGAAAGTGCAGTTTGTAATTTTACATCTCAATTTATCGCTCTTTTTCCGCGATAAATCAAATTTTTTTCTCATAATTTGATAAAAAAATTTGAAACAGCGACTTGAGCTTCATTGTCAAGTGTAAATCTTTCTTTGGAATAATCAAAGGCAATCCCTAATTTATTTCATTGTTCTTTAATTTTTAGATATTGCTCGTCTTTTCACTGATAGCATTTTTGGATGAATTTCTCGCGGCCTAAATCAAATTTAGAAATATTTTTTTCCGCTAAAAAAGCTTCAACTTTTGCCTGAGTAGCAATTCCGGCATGATCAACGCAAGGCAGTAAAAGAACGTCAAAACCTTGAAGTTTATGAAATCTAATCAAGGAATCTTGAATAAAAATATTTCAAGAATGACCTAAATGCAAGTGTCCTGTGACATTTGGCGGCGGGCTTATGATGGAAAAAGGTTTTTTTGGATTTGGACTAGCATAAAAAAAACGCTTATCAAGTCATTTTTGGTTTCTATTTTTTTCAACTATTTTATGATTATATTTATTTTCCATGGTTCACCGCTTATAAATTTATGACAAGAATATCTTCGTCCAAAAGTCTGTTTTGTCTCGGAAATTCGTTAGTTATTTTTATATTTTTTATAGGATTTCAAAAATCAGCGTAATATTCAAAATTGTTGTTGATTCCAGAGGGGTTTTTTCGAAAAACTTCGTTTTGTATTTGCTTGTAAAGTTGCGTTTCAAGCAAATACAAATTAGTTCGATCAAAACTACTATTTTGGTAAAAAAACTTAGCAAATGTGGTTTTTGGAGTCAAAGGCAAATCCACCTCTTGAATATATTCGATTAAAGTACCGTTTTCAATAAAAACAATACTAAAATCACGAATAGGTTTGATTGACCGTTTTGCACAAATAAAAAGTTGGACCGAATTCTCGCCGTCATTAAAAAAATGCTGAAAAAGTTTTTGTTTGTAAGTAGTGTTTAGGTAAAAAGAATTTTCGTCAAATAAAAAGCGAGAATAATTACCCATTTTTGTTTTTTTTAATTCTAAAAAAAACAAAATATTTTCGGGAAGATCACCGTAAAATTGGTACAAAATGTCAAAATTAATTTTGTTTTCAAAACAAAAAATCAAAAATTGATTTTTTCGCAAAAAAGTATCAATTCTGCTTAAATTATAATAGTAAAAAAAATTTTTTAAATCCAACAAGGTATCTCTCAAAAAAGCAAAATGAGTCGAATATTCGTTTTTTGAAATTTTATTTTTTAATCTTTTTAATTTGTTCTCAATAGAAGAAACTCAAAGTCTTTTTGCAAAAAAAGAGTTACTAAAATTCTTCTTTCTGAGACTTTTTTTCATTCTAATTACTTCGTGTTGTCACAAAACATTGGCGCGTAGCAAAGTTTTGCTGTTTATTTTAAGATTTTGGTAATAAGGATTTTCTTTGCGAAAAGCGTTAATTTTCTTTGTTCTAAAGTGTTTTTGTGCCTTTTTATTTTTTTCTTCAAGAATTTTTTGCTGGCGATTTTTTCTTCAAAAAATTCAAAAATCATCAGCAAAAGTTTTATCAAAAAAGTTTTGAACACTTGGAATATTATCAAGACTTTTTTGGTTTAACAATTTGGACATCCAAACTTCAAATTCGTAGTAAATTTGAAATATTTGTTCAGTTGACAATCACCTGAAATTTCCGCTTTGTTTTATTAAATTCAAAAAACAAGCATACCCAGTAGTAAAAATTTTTATTTTATAAAGGTCAGCATCTGGTGAATTTGTTAGCGAATTATGCTGGCTAATAATGTTTTTTATATCATTTTTAATAATTTTTAATGCATTTTGGGTTGTTTCGTTGTTTTTAAAATTGTCAAATTTAAAATCAAAAAAAGGATTGCTAAGCTTTAATTCTTGGTTTAAATTTTCTCGCTCAACTTTTGGATTTAATTCTGTTTTTATGTATAAATTATAAAAATTTTCGTTTAATGTTTTATACTCGCTTTTAATTTTATTGACCATTTCGGTAAAATTAAAAGAAAAAAAAGCACTTTTTTCTAACAAATTAGTTATTTGATTATCCACATTTGTTATAAATCGATCAATTTCAGGCATTGTTAAATATAAAAGGTATTTTCTTGTTGTATTAGTTTCAATTTCAAACGGTTTTGTGTTTCAATGGGATAAAAGAACCTGAATAACGAGCTTTTTTTTAATTTTTTCATACATTTCTTTTGATAAAAAATCTGAAAAACAACTGTTTTTGCTGTAATCATAAGGTTTATCGTTTTCAAGAATAAATCCGTTATAAGAATCTTCTTTTTGAAGAATTGTTTTGAATTCATTAAAAAAATTTGGATCAGAGGAATAAATAAATCCACATTGTTTTGCATCTAATTCAAGACTAAAATAATTTCAATACTTATTTTTTATATTATGAAAAACAAGTTTTTGCTTTTTCTCGTTATTAAAATTAATAATATTTTCCATAATTTAAGTAAGAGAGTAAGAGAATTTTTTATAAACTAAAGGTACAACAGCTCTTGCAGTGAAATAAATAACAGAGGCATTAATCCAAATTTTAGCAGGAGAAATAATTATATGTGTTAAAAAAGCGGTTTCAAAATTATTAAGTGCACCAGATTCTACATCACCTTTTGCGGCAAGAACGCTTGCAATTGGTTCGTGCAAGGCAGAGAATGCAATAATTGGAACAAGAGTCAAATATCGATCATTTTTACGGAAAAAGTTAACAAAACGCGCAACAAGTAAAAAGATAATCATTGAAAAAGTACCAAAAAGAATCAAAATTAAAAACGAAGTTTTGCTAGAAATGAAGCGCGCCTTGCTAAAATCAATAGAAGAATTAAACACAACCGTCGAAATAACTGCCGAAGCTATTAAAGCCAAGACAACAAAACTCGATATTCAATAAAAATTCAATAAAGCTTTTTCTTCGGTTCAACCTTGAATTTTAGCGACTTTTTTTTGTAATCTAAGCAAATTTTGCCGCATTTTTCGCTCTAAGTTTATATCTTTTGTGTTATGGCTAATTGCATCATAAGTGTAGTTAAAAATTTCTCGCTTTTGGGCAAAAATTTTATCTCCTAAGCGTTCTAAAATTTTATCTTTTTGGAATCATTTTTTCCCTTGAGCAACAAAAAATCAAAAGAAAACGCCAGGAATAAACCCAGTAAGTGAAAGACTAAGAGTATAATACCAAGAATAAACACCGGGAATGAACAAAAAAGTAATCAAATCAGCTAGTAAACCGGTTAAAAAACCAACAATTGGTCCAAAAATAAAACCTGTTATTTTAATCGGCAGTCCAATAATTGAAAAGCGGAAATTAGGTAAAATAGCAAAAGGAGCCAATCTGACTCCGATTATTAACATAATTACCGCAATTGATATGAAAATCGCCACAAAAGAGATTTTCATATTTGTCACTTTAGCCATGAAATTTCTCCTTTTGCCAAAATTTTCCCCTTATAAAATGAGTTTAACTTAATAAATTATAGCAAAAAAATTATAAACAACAAGATTTTAGATAGATTCTTTTAAAGTCGAATTTTCAAGCGTCAAATTAATCGCTCAATTAGATTTTAGATAAATTAGTTCAAAAATAATTCACTTTAGAATATCTGAAAGATAAAAAACTGTCAGTGAAACAAAAAGTTTTAAATGAACTTCAGAAATAAGAGGGATAAGAACAAAAACTATAAGAATTTGTCAAACAAGTTGCCCTAAACCGGTAAAAAAGTCTCACCAACTAGCAAAATTAGCCCGTCCGCCGGCTTTAATTATCGTTAAAGAGGAGTTAATTTGAACCCAAATTGGATTAATTAAAATTATAACTATACAGATCATAAAAATCTGATTTAAATAAAAATCAACGGCCAAAACTTTTTGAGCGTCAATAACAGCTTGGTCAATTGGCAAATTATTTTCGTTAAAATAATCAGACAATCCTTTTTGAACTTGTTCTTTAATTCCCGTTGTGATCAAGTCAGTTTTTGTGATAGCAAAAACGATAATAAAGGCAACAACTGACATAACAACTGAAACAACAAACAAAAAACCTTTGAGCATTGCAGCGTTTTTTTTGGCTAGTTCAATTTTATTTTGACCTAAATTTTGACCAACAACAATCGAAACACTTGTCTGAATTGAGGCAAAAGTTGTAAAAAAAATGTTAGCAATTGTGATAATAATTCCTGAAACAGTTAAAAATCCTATGCCTCAAAATTTATAAAAACCACTTCCATCGTCAATTCCAATTGAACCTGGCGGCAAACTTTGAGATCAAAGAACTGAACGGATTGAAATAATTAAAGAGGCAATAGTTACAAGCGACATTCCGACAAAACGGGCGAAAAACTGCTTTCAAATGTTTCTCTCAATTTGAAACATTTTTAAAATTGAGAGACTAACTTCTTTTTTATAAAAAAGTTGATATAAATACATTAAAAGAGAGGTTATTAGTCTTGAAATTACAGTTGCAAGCGCTGAACCAGAGACTCCCATTAGCGGAATTAGGAAAAAATTAAGACCAATATTCATTACTAAGGTTAAAGTGTTAAAAAGAACAGAAACTTTCATTACACCAATTTCGCGCAGAATTCCTGAGGAAGTGACAATGTAGGCAAACAAGATTCAAGAAAAACTTATTATAAATAAGTAACTTTTTGCCTGATCAAAAATATCTTGGTCTAAATTTGACGAACCCCTTCTTCACTGAACCACTCTGAGCAGACTTTCAGGAAAAGCTCAAGAGAGAACAGCAAAGAATAAAATAACAATAAAACAAAGAATATATCTAATATTATTTACTTGTTGGGCCAGTTTAAATTCTTTTTTTCCTCAATATTGGGCAAAAATAATTGACCCGATTGTGTTAATCGAAATTATAAAAGAAAAAACAATTCCTGTTCAAAAATTGGCCATCCCGACAGCCGTAATACCGCCACTGATTTGGGAAACCATGAAATTATCAACAAAATTATTTATTGAAATAAAAAGCGTTGCTAAAATTACTGGAATAGTAATTTTAGCAAATTTTTTCCACATTTCTGGCGAATCAGGAAAAAATTTTTTTATTGAAAAATGCATTTTATTCGTTAGTTACTTCCAAAATTTTAACCGAGTATTTTTCATTTACATCAACTTCAACTTCATCTCCTTCATGTTGACCTAAAAGAACTTGTGCAATCGGTGAAAAATTGGAAATTTTATTGGCAAAAGGATCAGCGTCAATTGAAGAAACAATCTGAAAAGTTTGAACTAAACCACTTTCAAGATTTTTAAGAGTAACTTTTGATCCAATTGAAACTCGTTTTGATCCTGAACGAGTTTCAATTATTTTTGCTTTTGCAATAATAGCTTCAAATTCACGTATTTTTGACTCAATTATCCCTTGTTTTTCACGGGCTACATCATATTCGGCATTTTCAGAAAGATCGCCTTGTGAGCGAGCATCTTTAATTTCTTGAATTACATTAACACGCTCAACATTTATTAAATGTTCAAGTTCTTTTTTTATTTCATCAAGTTTTTGTTGTGTTAAAAGAACTTCGTCATTCATCATTTTTTTCATTTTTTTCCTTTTTAAACAATTTTTAGTAAAATTTTAATTTATTTTTTTTGAATTATCAAAAAATTATAATAAAAAAATTCATCAAAATGGATTTTATGCAATTTTAACATCTTTAAAATTGCCCTTCGCTGATTTTTTTTATATTTTCAGACTAAGTGTCCGCCAATTTTAACCTTTTCTAAAAATTCTAGAAAATTTTTAGGGTTAATTTCTGCCGAAATTAAAATAAAATCAAAAAAAGTCTCGAAATTGCTTGCATATTTTAGATTTTTTATTTGCAATTTTTCAATATTTTTTGTCAAACTGTTTTGATCAAGCCAGGAATCAAAAACTGTGTTTGTTGAGTTTTGGATATTTTTTTGACTAAGACAAGCAACTAGACCATCTTTTTCAACAAATAAATTTGTTTTTGAATTTGTTTCCCTTATTTTATTAATAACCAATTCAAGACTTTCAACGAGCCAAAGATCGCTTTCTAATTCAGTGACTTGTGATTTTAGATTTATCCACTCATCATAATTTTGACTTTGGTGTTCGAAATTATATTTTTTAATTAATTTATTTTTTTTCACTCATGTTCAAACAAATGAGACTAGTGCAACCAAAAATGCAAAAATCCCTGTAATTAATAAAATAATTTTTCAAATCGGCATATTTCTCCGCTAAAAAGCATTAACATAATAAATTATAAGTTTTTTTGTAAAACAAACAAAAAAAATAAAATTAAGCAAATTTTCCCAAATAAACATGTAAAAATTTGCAAATTTGAAAAAAAATATTTTTATTTGGTTAAAAATTTAAAAAAAATATTTTTTTTCAAATCCACCGGTCATTTTTAAGATTAACTAGGACTGGTGTAAAGCAAAAAATCTCCTAAAATTTTACAAAATTTACAAAAAAAATTAGGAAAAAATGCCTATATATAATAAATTAAAGAAGAAAAAAATTTTTTTTAACTTTTTTCTTGGTTTTTTTATTTTGCCGGGTTATAATAACTAAGCTTTGTTTTAAAGTTAAAAACAGGCAGCGTAAAAAAAAAAAAAAAATTATTTGTAAAAAAATTTTTTTGTGATACAATTATATTTACGCTGTTAAAACGGCAAAAAAAATTTTAGATCTTTCAAAACTAGGTATATAATTTCAAAACCAATTTCAAATTGAACGCAATCATGAGAGTTTGATCCTAGCTCAGGATAAACGCTATCTGTGTGCTTAATACATGCATGTTGAACGGAATATGTTAGCTTGCTAATATATTCAGTAGCAAATGGGTGAGTAACACGTACCTAACCTACCTTTTGGACCGGGATAACCATTGGAAACAGCGGCTAATACCAGATATGATAAAAAAATGCATGTTTTTTTATTAAAAGAAGCCTTAAAGCTTCACCAAAAAATGGGGGTGCGCAACATTAGCTAGTTGGTGAGGTAACGGCTCACCAAGGCGACGATGCGTAGCCGACCTGAGAGGGTGATCGGCCACACTGGGACTGAGACACGGCCCAGACTCCTACGGGAGGCAGCAGTAGGGAATCTTCCGCAATGGACGAAAGTCTGACGGAGCAACGCCGCGTGAGTGATGAAGGTTTTCGGATCGTAAAGCTCTGTTGTTAGGGAAGAACAAGTGCCGTTCAAATAGGGCGGCACCTTGACGGTACCTAACCAGAAAGCCACGGCTAACTACGTGCCAGCAGCCGCGGTAATACGTAGGTGGCAAGCGTTGTCCGGAATTATTGGGCGTAAAGGGCTCGCAGGCGGTTTCTTAAGTCTGATGTGAAAGCCCCCGGCTCAACCGGGGAGGGTCATTGGAAACTGGGGAACTTGAGTGCAGAAGAGGAGAGTGGAATTCCACGTGTAGCGGTGAAATGCGTAGAGATGTGGAGGAACACCAGTGGCGAAGGCGACTCTCTGGTCTGTAACTGACGCTGAGGAGCGAAAGCGTGGGGAGCGAACAGGATTAGATACCCTGGTAGTCCACGCCGTAAACGATGAGTGCTAAGTGTTAGGGGGTTTCCGCCCCTTAGTGCTGCAGCTAACGCATTAAGCACTCCGCCTGGGGAGTACGGTCGCAAGACTGAAACTCAAAGGAATTGACGGGGGCCCGCACAAGCGGTGGAGCATGTGGTTTAATTCGAAGCAACGCGAAGAACCTTACCAGGTCTTGACATCCTCTGACAATCCTAGAGATAGGACGTCCCCTTCGGGGGCAGAGTGACAGGTGGTGCATGGTTGTCGTCAGCTCGTGTCGTGAGATGTTGGGTTAAGTCCCGCAACGAGCGCAACCCTTGATCTTAGTTGCCAGCATTCAGTTGGGCACTCTAAGGTGACTGCCGGTGACAAACCGGAGGAAGGTGGGGATGACGTCAAATCATCATGCCCCTTATGACCTGGGCTACACACGTGCTACAATGGACAGAACAAAGGGCAGCGAAACCGCGAGGTTAAGCCAATCCCACAAATCTGTTCTCAGTTCGGATCGCAGTCTGCAACTCGACTGCGTGAAGCTGGAATCGCTAGTAATCGCGGATCAGCATGCCGCGGTGAATACGTTCCCGGGCCTTGTACACACCGCCCGTCACACCACGAGAGTTTGTAACACCCGAAGTCGGTGAGGTAACCTTTTAGGAGCCAGCCGCCGAAGGTGGGACAGATGATTGGGGTGAAGTCGTAACAAGGTAGCCGTATCGGAAGGTGCGGCTGGATCACCTCCTTTCTAAGGAAAATTACTACTTAAATGTGGTTAAAATCAAACTAACATATTAGAAAATTTAATAATTTGAAATAATTTGTTCTATTAATTCATTTTCTCCTTGTTTAGTTTAGTAAATTTTATTTTTTTTGTGAAGTAAACTTTTTTTTAACTTTTTTATAAATGTTTTTTAATACAATCTCAATTTGAAATTGATTATGTACCTAGTTTTGAGAGCTCTAAAACTCTCAAAATGTCTGTAAAAAGACAATTAGCTCTTTCAAAACTGAACAGTAACAATTTTATATCTGATCTAAAAATCAGATAATATTCCAAAGTCTTTTAAAATTAAACCGAGTTTATTTTTAAAATTTTATAACTTTTAGTTATAAAAACTCTAAAATTGTTAAAATACCTTAAGATATATTATCTAAATAGGCTATACTCAGAAGATAGTTTTAACTTTTTAAATAAATAAGAGTATTTGGTGGATGCCTTGGGTCTGAAAGTCGATGAAGGACGTGATTACCTGCGATAAGCTTCGTGGAGCTGGAAATAAGCTATGATACGGAGATTTCCGAATGGGGAAACCCAACCTAGCAAACCTAGGTTGCGCTTTAATGAATTCATAATTAAAGCAGCGAGATACGTTGTGAATTGAAACATCTTAGTAACAACAGGAAAAGAAAATAAATAATGATTCCCAAAGTAGTGGCGAGCGAAATGGGAGGAGCCCAAACCGTTTTTACGGGGTTATAGGACATTTTAATTGAGTTACAAAATTATATAATAGCAGAAAAAGTTGGAATGCTTTGACAAAGAAGGTGAAATCCCTGTACGCAAAATTATATAATCTCATAAATGGATCCTGAGTACGGCGGAACACGTGAAA